>JADLHM010000110.1 GCA_020848745.1 Deltaproteobacteria bacterium
ACGACTGCAACACGGCGAGCACGTTCGCCGTAGGGCTCACCGGCTCGCGCGCGAGCTGTGTGTCGACGCGCGGGGCGTTCGACATGGTGGGCAATCTGTACGAGTGGGTGGCGGACTGGGTGCCGCGCTCGACGTCGTGCGGGACATGGAGCGCTGGTGTCAGTCCGACGGGTGACGATCAATGCTTGGCGGGAGCGGCTACCACGGGAGAACCCGGTGCGCTGCTGCGCGGCGGCTTCTTCGTCTACGGTTCCGATGCCGGTCCGCTCTCGGTGCTCGGCCTCGAGCCGTCCTTTGCGAGCAGCGCCATCGGCTTCCGTTGCGCCCGCTAGTCACGATTTACGTGGGAATTTTGGCCTTTGCTTCATGGCGTCGCGCGGCTGGGCGGGCGGCCTTGCGCCCGTCCGTCCGTGTGGCGCCGCTGTCGTGAGTGCCTGAGCCGCGAGCGTGAGCGAACGAGCGCCTCGTTCGTTGACGCACGCGGCTCCGCTCGGAACGTACGCGAGGTGACGCCATGCCGGCACGCAGCACCGATCTCATTCCGGTGGTGCAGAAGTCCTACGATCTCTGCGCCGGTCTGTACGCGCAGGTGCACCGGTTCCCGCGCGTCGAGCGCGGGCTCCTCGGGCGCGTCATCCTCGAAGACGCGCTCCAGATGCTGGTGGCGCTGACGGTGGCGAACCGGCGGAGCGACAAGGCGGAGACCCTCCGCGAGGCGAGCGGACGGCTCGATGCGCTCCGCATCACGCTTCGCCTCGGCAAGCGCCTCGGCTTCGTGTCGAACGGTGGGTACGAGGAGCTTTCGAAGGATGCGACCGAGGTCGGCCGCATGCTCGGAGGCTGGCTCAAGTACGAAACGCGTGAGGCGGGCGCGCCGGAAGCTCCGCCGGCCGCCATCGTGCCGCCGCCAACGAGGAAGCGGCGGACGGGCGGGCTCCGCTACACGATGCGCAGCCCCACGATCGAGCGCTACCTCCGTCTCAAGCTCGATCATCCTCGCGCCATCGTCTTCGTCATCGTCGGCGCCTTCTGCCAGAGCTTCTTCGAGGATGCCGTCGAGTGCGGGCGGCTCCTGCGCATCGCGGTCCGCGACCTCGCGGCCGAGTCGGAGTCGGAGAAGATCCTCACGTGCGGAATCCCCAGGGTGCACCTCGAGCGCTACGTCACCGCGCTCGCCCAGGCCGGACGCGAGGTGTATGTCGAATAGAGCAGAGGACCGTATACGAATCGCGTTTCTCTCATGACGGGCGGTGGCTACACGGCGGGCATGTCGAAGTTGGACGTGGCCAAGGAGCGCATCGCGTACGCGAAGCTGTGGCTCGGTATCATGATCGTCACGGACATCAGCCTGATGGCGTGGCTCGTTCGCAATATTCGTTCCGCTGATTGGAAAATCATCGTCGCCGATGTCCTGGCGATGGTCGGTGTGTCGTGGGGCTGCTATTTCCTTGATGGGCACATCAGATTCGCGATCGCGAGCTTGGAGGAGCTGTAGGTTTGGAGGAGCTGTAGGTATGGAGACCTTCGTCGCCGTAGTGATCGTCGTGTGGGCAGCGTTCATCACGTATCTCGCCGTCGGTGCCGCGCGCAGCCTCAAGTAGGACCGCCGGCGCGTTGCGAAACCGTCACATGCGACATTCGATAGGGGCCAGGGCCACACCGGTGCGCTGCTGCGCGGCGGCAACTTCAACAACGGTACCAATGCCGGTCCGCTCACGGTCAATGGCAACAACGAGCCGTCCAATGCGAACAACAACATCGGCTTCCGTTGCGCCCGCTAGTTGTCCCCTCCGGGCCGACGCTGCCCGGCGGCCTGCTCGCATCGTCTTCACGGAGACGGTGCTCGTGCCAATGGGATGACAGGGCTCCCGTCCCTGGCGTGGCTCCCTCGCGGGGCACGCTCAATAGCGCAGCGAGGCGGGTCGGGCCAGTAGGCGATCGACCGCCGGGCCCGCTGCCTTTCGAGGTGCGACGTGCAGCGTGAGAAGGATCTCTTTCCGACGGTCGTCGACTTCGGCAACTTGTGTCGCGCGTTCGTCGGGGCCAGCCACGGCAAGCGCGAACGGCGCGAGGTGCGGGAGTTCGAGTAGCATCTCGAACCCCGGCTGTGGGAGATCCGTGACGCGTTGGTGCGTGGGGCATATGCGTGGGGTCCGTTTCATCGCTTCTGGGTGAGCGATCCGAAACGGCGGGAGATCCGTGCCGCGCCATTCCGCGACCGTGTCGTACATCACGCGCTCTTCAACGTGCTGGACCCGATCTTCCGGCACAGCTTCATCGCCGACAGCTACGCCTGCATCGCGGGCCGCGGGACCCACGGCGCGGTCGAGCGCTACCAGGCCTTCGTGCGCGCCCGGGCCGGGCGGGGGTATCGCGTGCAGGTCGACGTCCGGCGCTACTTCGCGAGCGTCGACCACGCGGTGCTCCTCGAGCGGCTGCGCCGCCGGATCGCGGACACGCGTCTCCTGGCCGTGCTCGAAGCGTTGATCGCCCACGGCGCCGACGAGCCCGGTCGCGGCATGCCGATCGGGAGCCTCACGAGCCAGCTCTTCGCCAACGTCTACCTCGACGCGCTCGACCACTTCGTGAAGGAGGAGTTGCGAGTGCGGCACTACCTCCGCTACATGGACGACGTTCTGCTGCTCGCCGATGATCGCCGGGAAGCCCGGGATCGGCTCCGAGCGGTGCGAGCATTCCTCACGGAGGTGCTCCGTCTCGAGCTGAATCCACGGCGCGTGATCGTGGCGCCGATCGGTGAACCGAGCGACCTGCTGGGCTATGTCCACTACCCGGGTGGCCGCGTCCGGGTGCGGCGGCGGAGCGTCCGGCGGTTGTGGCGGCGTCTCCCCGCACTCGAGCGGCGTGGCCGCACGGGAGATCGATGCCGCGAGCGCTCGGGCGTCCGTCGCCAGTTGGTTCGGTCTCGCCAAGCATGGCGATGTCTTCCGCCTCTCGCGGCGCATCTTCACGCAGCGCGACGTCGCGAACGCCGGCAAGCGCTTGCTGGTGCGATCGCTGGAGCGTTCCGATCGCGCGCGAACAGATTGAGTCCGTCGAGGCTCTGCACTACGGGTGCAGTGCAATGGCAAGACGAGCTGAAGCTCGAGTGACCTTCCGACTTTCTCGCGCCTTGGTGCAGAAGGTGGATCGGGTGGCGCGCGCGTCTGGCAGGCGGCGCTCCGACGTGCTGCGCGACGCCACCTCGGCGTACGTCGAGGTCGTGGTTTCGGGCAGCGCGGATGCGCCGGCCGAGCGGGTGCGTGCCCTCATCGGATCCGTGCACACCGGCACCCCCGGCCTCGCGGACCGCCACAGCGAGTATGTGAAGCGTATCCTGCGCCGTGGGCGTTGAGCTGCTTCTGGATACGGGCCCGCTGGTCGCGTTGCTCGACGCGGACCAGCCTCAGCATACGGCCTGCGCCGAGCTCTTTCGTGGCTGGCGTGGCCCCATGCTCACGACGGATGCGGTGCTCACGGAGGCGACGCATCTTCTGAGCGCGGACTCGCGCGGGCCGGCCCGCTGTGTCGAGTTCGTCGTCAAGGGTGGTGCGAGCGTCGTGCATGGGGGCGCGCGTCGCTTCGAGCGTGTGCTCATGCTCCTCCGCAAGTATGCCGACGGTCCGATGGACTACGCCGATGCGACCCTGGTCGCTCTGGCGGAAGAGCTCCGAACCGAGCACATCTTCACCCTCGGCCGGCGCGGCTTCGACACGTTTCGCTGGGCGGGCAGAAGACCTTTTCGCATTCACCCGTGAGGGTCCGGACCGCGATCCTCGACACGACGATGCCTTCCGCGAGCGCGGACGAGTCGACGTGTCGAACGGCCGTGCCGCGGGGCTGTTGTTCCGGGGTAGGCTTCGTGGTTTTCATGGGCACGTGCCGACGATTCGCATCACGCCGCGCGCCGCCGAGGTCGTCGCGCGCGTGCGCGCCGCGCGCGCGGGGGCACTGACCTTCACCATCGACGGCGGGTGCTGCGAGGGCACGGCGCCGCATCTCTTCGAGGACGCCGTGCTCGCGGGCGTCGAGCCGGTCGGCGAGGTCGCGGGCGTGCCCGTCTACCTCCAGGCGGCGATGGTACGGCCCTTCGCCGACGCCGACGTCACGATCGACGTCGTCGACGAGCCGACGTCGGACGCGATGTCGCTCGAGACCGAGTACGGCCTCCGCTTCGTGCTGCGCGAGGGCGCGCGCGCCTGCTCCGTCTGACGGTCGTACCGACGGCTCACGAGGCGGTCGCGGGCCGGTGATACGTCCGGAAGGTCAGGCTGCCGCGGGCGGGCGCGTGGTCGAGATGGAGGCCGCCCGGCGGGGCGTCGCCGGGCCCGGCGACGGAGGTCCAGAGCGTCGGGCCGGTCGCGGCGCCGCCGTCCGATTCGACCCAGAAATACAGCTCGCGGCCGGCGCTGTTCTCGATCGGCGCGAAGGTCGCCGCGACCCAGGCGCCGTCGGCGAGCGCGGCCGCGTCGACGACGGCCGCGCGGAGCGGCGTCCGCGCGTGCGGCGACTCGGCGAGCCGGACGTGGAGTCGGTGCGGGTGGCGGCGTCCGTCGGTGCCGACGCGGACGTCGACGCGGCAAAGGCCTTCGGCGCTCGCCCGAAAGGCTTGACCGAAGGTCCGCCCGCCCGTCACGAAGCCCGACGGCGTGTCGCTGGTCTCGACCGCGGTCCCGGGTTCGAGATCGTCCGGCGCGAGATCGCATCGGCCGACCTCCGCGAAGGCGGCGGGCGTGGGTGCGGTTGCCCCCGCCGTCGGCGGCCGGCGCGCGGCGAGCTCCCGCGCGCGCGCGAGCGCGTCGACGAGCGCGTCGACGAGCGCGTCGGCGAGCGCGGCCGGCGTGGCGTGGAGGAAGACGTCGTCGCGGGCGCGGTTGCCGAGGCGGCGGCCGAGCGCCGGGTCGTCGACGAGCGCCAGGAGCCGCTGCTCCCAGTCGGCGGGCGTGCTGGCGAGAAAGCCGTTCTCGCCGTGGCGGATCGCCCGGCGATACGCGGACGTCGGGCTCGCGACGGTCGGCAGCCCGAGCGCTCCAGCCTCGAGGTACTTCACCTCGCTCTTGGCGTCGCTGAAGGCGTCGGTGCGGAGCGGTGCGAGCTGGACGTCGGCGGCGGCGAGCGCGGCAAGGCTTTCGGGCCAGGGCAGGAGCGGGAGGCAGTCGATCCGTCCGGCGAACGGGATCAGGGCGGGATGCCCGCCGAGATGCCCGCCGAGGCGGAGGCGCGCGTGTGGTCGCGCCCCGAGGACCCGCGCCAGGGCGGGCGCGACCAGCGCGAAGTCGAGCTCGTGCATGGTCGTGCCGCTCTGGTAGGCGAGCACGACCTCGCCGGTGGCGGCGCGGGCGGGCGCCGCCGCCCGCCCGCGCGCGAGGCGCTCCACGATCGCGAGCGCGCCGAGCCCGAGGCCGTTCCGCGCGACGAAGCCCGGGACGCCGAGGCGGGCGGCGGCCTCGGCGAGCGGCTCCGTCGCGCCGAGGAAGACGTCGCAGGCGCCGAGCGCCACCGCGTAGCGGGCGGTCGCGCCGAGCCACCAGGCGCGCTGGTCCGCGGGGAGCAGCGCGAGCGCGTCGTGCGGGGTCGCCGCCGCGTCGAAGAGGAGATCGTCGCACGAGTAGACGAGCGGCTTTCCGCAGGCGCGCGCCCATCCGAGGCAGGCCTCGAGCCACGGGCTCATCGGCACGCGGTACACGACGACGACGCCCGCGGCGGCGATCGCCGCCGGCGCGTCGGGATCGCTCCACCAGAGGGCGCGGCTCGCGATGCCGCGCGCGGCGAGCGCGTCGCGGAGGTGCGTCACGCGGTAGCGGTAGGGAGCGCCGTCGCAGCCGGCGAGGAAGAGCACCGGCGCGAGCGGGCTCGGCCCCGTCACCGCCGCGCGCGCCGGCGTGGCGGCGGGTGCGTCCGCGCCGGCGCGGCCGGGCCGCACCTCGGCGTAGACGCGCTCGAGCGCGTCGATCTGCGCGTCGAGCGCGAGCACCGTGGTCGCGCCCGCGCCGGCCGCGAGCGCCTCGGCGAGCCCCGGCTCGAGGACGAACCGCCGCAGGCAGGTCGCGAGGTCGTCGGGATCGCCGGTCGCGAAGACGAGCCCGTTGCGCTCGGGGCGCACGATCTCGAGCGGCCCGCCGCAGTCGCTCGCGATCACCGGCACGCCGGCGGCCAGCGCCTCGCGGGTCACGAGCGAGAACGACTCGCGCATGAGCGACGGCACGACCAGGCAGTCGAGGGCGGCGAGCGCGGCCGGAAGCTCGGCCGGCGCGAAGGCGGGCGCGACGACGATCCGGTCGTCGATCGTGAGCGGGACGGGGAGGGCGTGGCCGACGCGGTCGACGAGCGTCCGCCCGAGGCCGCGTCGTCGCACCGTGCCGCTCGTATGGAGCACGACCTCGAAGCCGCCGCAGGCGGTCCGGTCGACGGCCGCGAGTAGCGTCGGGAGGCCCTTCATGCGGTGATCGGGGCCGCCGAACCACCCGAAGCGGACGGGGCCGGGACGCCGCGCGGGCCGCGGGCCGCCGGGCGCGACGCCGTTCGGGACGACGCGGACGCGCGCCGCCGGCACGCCGTTCGCGATCGCCGCGTCGGCGAGGAAGCGCGACGGCGTGAGGATGCGATCGGCGGCGGCGAGGCACCGCTCGAGATGGGCGCGCCGTCCGACGAAATCGAATCCGGGCGCGCAGCCGCAGCGCTCCGAGGCGACGCGCTCGGGACAGACGTAGCCGGTGTCGTCGACGAGGAAGAGGCGCGGGCACCACCACCACCAGTCGTGCATCGTCACGACGACCGGCACGCCGTGCGCGCGCGCCGTCGTGACGAGGTCGGCGCCGAGCGCCTGGATGCTGTGGAAGTGGACGACGTCGGGCCGCGCGCGGGCGAGGAAGCGCGCGAAGACGGGGGCCACCTCGGGGTGATGGTAGGCGCGTTCGCCGAGCGCGTCGTAGCCGGCCGCCGCGTTCACGCCGGTCACCGCGATCCCGTCGACGTCCCAGCGGCTCTCCGCGTAGGGCGGCGCGTCGCCGTGCGGGCGCCCGCAGAAGACCTCGACTGCGTGCCCGCGCGCGCGGAGGGCGCGAGCCGTCGCGGCGCACGCGAGCGTCGCGCCCCCGACGAAATCCGGCAGGAAGAGGGTGATGACCTGGGCTATGCGCATGGCGCGCGACCTTCCGTCACCAAAACCGGTGGGTTATAGCTCCACCTCTTCATGCCGCGGCTCTGGTCATACATGATTCGTTACCGGGGCCGCTACGCGCTCGGACTCGCGTGCCTGCTCGCGACCGGGACGCTGGCGATGACGGTGCCGTATCTCCTGAAGCGCGCCGTCGACACGATCGCGGCGGGTGGGTCGGCGGGCGCCGTCGGATGGCTCGCCCTCGCGATCGTCGCGGTCGCGCTCGCGCAGGGCGCCGTCCGCACCTGCTCGCGCTTCCTCATCTTCAACGTCGGCCGCGACATCGAGTACGACCTACGGAACGACCTGTTCGCGCACCTCGAGCGGCTGCCGCTCGCGTACTACCAGACGCAGCAGACCGGCGACTTGATGTCGCGGCTCGTGAACGACATCACCGCGGTGCGCCTGCTGCTCGGCGTCGGTTTCCTGAACCTCGTCAATACGCCAATCTACTACTTCTACGCCGTGACCATCATGGCCTCGATGGACTGGCGGCTGACGCTCGCGTCGCTCGTACCGTACCCGCTCGTGCTGGTGATCGTGAAGCGCACGAGCCGGCAGCTCATGGAGCGCACGCTCAAGACCCAGGAGGGGCTCGCCGCCATGAGCAGTCGGGTGCAGGAGAACCTCTCCGGCATCCACGTCGTGCAGGCCTACGTGCGGGAACAGGCGGAGATCGACGCGTTCGCCCGACTGAACGTCGACTTCTCGGCGCAGAACATGGCGCTCGCGAAGGTGCGCGGGCTTCTCATGCCGGTCATGCGCGGCGTGAGCACGCTCACGACGCTCGTCGTGCTCTGGTACGGCGGCAGCCGGGTGATTGCGGGGCACCTGAGCCTCGGCGATCTCGTCGCCTTCATCGGGTATCTGCACATCCTCGCGTGGCCGACCATGGCGCTCGGCTGGATGCTTTCGATCCTGCAGCGCGGCCGCGCGGCGCTCCAGCGTCTCGAGGTCATCTTCCAGGCCGCGCCCGCGATCGACGATCGGCTGGCGGCGCCGCTCCCCCGACCGCTCACCGGCGCCCTCGCGCTCCGGCACGTCGACTTCGCGTACGAGGCGCGAGCGAACGGCCGGCGCGTGCTCGCCGGCGTCGACGTGGAGCTGCCGGCGGGCGCGACGCTCGCGGTGGTCGGCCGCACCGGCAGCGGGAAGACGAGCCTCGTCCAGCTCCTGCCGCGCCTCTTCGACGCGGCGGAGGGGCGCGTCGAGATCGACGGCCACGACGTCCGGACGATCCCGCTCGCGACCCTGCGGCGTGCGATCGGCTACGTGCCGCAGGATCCCTTCCTCTTCTCCCGGAGCATCCGCGACAACATCCGATTCGGCGTGCCGGAGGCCGACGACGCGGCCGTGCGACGCGTGGCCGAGATCGCCGCGCTCGACCGGGACATCGCCGAACTGCCGCGCGGCTACGACACCGTCGTCGGGGAGCGCGGCATCACGCTCTCGGGCGGGCAGAAGCAGCGGGCGACGCTGGCGCGCGCGCTCCTCGTCGACCCGACCATCCTGATCCTCGACGATGCGCTCTCGAGCGTCGACACCGAGACCGAGCGGCGCATCCTCGCGCGGCTCCGCGGCGTGATGCGCGAGCGCACGAGCATCATCATCGCCCATCGCATCTCGACGGTCATGGACGCGGACATGATCCTCGTCCTCGAGGACGGACGGGTAGTCGAGGTCGGCGATCACGCCGCGCTCCTCGCGCGCGACGGCGTCTACGCCGATCTCTTCCGGCGCCAGCGCCTCGCCGAGGAGCTGGAGGCGCTGTGACGGGCGACGCGCGCCGTTCGGGACGCGTCACGCCGCTGCGGCCGCGGCGCACCGCCGCAGGGGAGAGCCTCGCGCGCGCGCTCGACCCGCACGGCGAGGAGGCGCTCGGCAAGGCCTACGACGCCCGGCTGATCCGCCGGCTCTGGACGTTCATCCGCCCCTATCGCCACACCTTCTGGCTCTCCGTCGTCTGCCTGCCGCTGAACGCGGCCTGCATGCTGGCCCAGCCCTACATCCTGAAGCTCGCGATCGACCGTCACGTCACCGCCGGCGACGCGCGGGGGCTCGGGCGCATGGGCCTCGTCTACATCGCCGCGATCGTCGGCGAGTGCGCGTTCTTCTACGCGCAGTACTACCTCACCATGCTGGTGGCGCAGCGCAGCCTGGCCGATCTGCGCGTGCAGGTGTTCGCCCACGTGCAGCGCCTGCCGATGAGCTACTTCGACCGCAATCCCATCGGCCGCCTGGTCACGCGCCTGACCTCGGACGTCGACGTGTTGAACGAGATGTTCGCCGCCGGCGCCATGACCATCTTCATGGACGTGCTCACGATGGTCGGGATCGTCGCCATCATGGTGAGCATCGACGCGCACCTGGCGCTGGCTTCGTTGGCGTTCATGCCGGTGCTCGCGATCGGGATCAATTTCTTCCGCCGCGCGGCGCGCCGGACGTACCGGCAGATCCGGGAGCGCATCGCCCGCCTGAACGCGTACCTGCAGGAGGCGCTTTCCGGAATGATGATCATCCAGCTCTTCGCGCGCGAGCGGCGCTGCTTCGAGGAGTTTGACGCGCTGAACGACGACCACCGCGAGGCGAACCACTGGTCGAACATCTACGAGGCCGCGCTCTTCTCGATGGTGGAAGCGCTCGCCGGCATCTCGGGCGCGCTCATGGTGTGGTGGGCGGCGGGCGACATCCTCGCCGGCGCGCTCGCGTTCGGGACGCTCGTGGCGTTTCTCGAGTACATGCAGCGCTTCTTCATCCCGATCCGCGAGTTCAGCACCAAGTACGCCGTCATGCAGTCGGCGATGGCGTCGGCCGAGCGCGTCTTCCAGCTCCTCGACACGCCGCCCGAGATCGTCGCGCCGGCGCGGCCGCACGCGCCCGCGCGCGTGCGCGGGGCGATCGAGTTCAACCACGTTTGGTTCGCCTACAAGGGCGAGGACTGGGTGCTGCGGGACGTGAGCCTCGCCGTGAACGCTGGCGAGAAGATCGCGATCGTGGGCGCGACCGGATCCGGCAAGACGAGCCTCATCAAGCTGCTCTCGCGCTTCTATGAGGTGAGCCGGGGCGCGATCCGCGTCGATGGCGTCGACGTGCGAGAGTGGGACCTGGCGTCGCTGCGACGACGCATCGGGGTGGTGCTGCAGGACGTGTTCCTCTTCAGCGGCGATGTTGCCGGCAACATCTCGCTCGGCCGGCCCGAGATCGGCGAGGCCGCGATCGAGGAGGTGGCCCGGCGCGTGAACGCCTGGGAGTTCATCGAGAAGCTGCCCGGCGGATTGCACGAGAAGCTCCGCGAGCGCGGGTCGAATCTGTCGACGGGGCAACGCCAGCTGCTCGCGTTCGCGCGGGCGCTTGCCTACGACCCGGCGATCCTGGTGCTCGACGAGGCGACCTCGAGCGTCGACACCGAGACCGAGATGCTGATCCAGGACGCGCTGACGACTCTCATGCGCGATCGCACGGCGCTCGTGATCGCCCACCGGCTCTCGACGATCGAGCACTCCGACCGCATCGTCGTGCTGCACCACGGCGTCGTCCGCGAGGTGGGCACGCACCTCGAGCTGATGGCGGCGCGCGGGATCTATCACCGACTCTACGAGCTGCAGTACGTGCTCGCCGACGATGCGGGGGCGGGCCAGGCGGCGAGCTGACGCGATGCGCCCACTCGCGCTCGCGGCGACGGTGACGGTGCTCGTGTGGGCCGGGCGCGGCGGGGAGCGCGCGCTGGGGCAGGGGGCGGAGGCGGCGCCGGCCGCGACGGTCTCGCCGGCACCCGACGACCGGGTCCGGGAGCGGGCGCGCATGGTCGAGGAGCAGATCGCGGCGCGCGGGGTCGCCGACCCCGCGGTCCTGGCGGCGATGCGGCGGGTGCCGCGGCACGAGTTCGTGCCGGCGCGCTGGCGCGCCGAGGCGTACGGTGACCATCCGCTGCCGATCGGGGAAGGGCAGACGATCAGCCAGCCGTACATCGTGGCGCTCATGACGGAGCTCGCCGCCGTGCGACCGGGGGCGCGTGTCCTCGAGATCGGCACCGGCTCCGGGTACCAGGCGGCTGTGCTGACGACGCTCGGAGCGGACGTCTACACGATCGAGATCGTGGCGCCGCTGGCGAAGAGCGCCGCCACGACGTTGGCGCGGCTCGGGTACCGATCGATCCACGCGCGGCACGGCGACGGCTACCGCGGTTGGCCCGAGGCCGCGCCCTTCGCGGCGATCGTGGTCACGGCGGCCCCGCCGAGCGTGCCGCCCGCGCTGCTGGCGCAGCTGGCGCCGGGCGGCCGCCTGGTCATCCCGGTCGGCGCCGCGGACCAGGAGCTGCAGGTCCACGAGAAGGCCGCCGACGGCCGCGTGAAGGTGCGGAGCGTAACGCCGGTGCGCTTCGTGCCGATGACGGGCGGCGACCGCTGAGCGGCCGAGCCGCCGGGCACGCCAGGGAGCTGCCGTCATCGAGCGAGCGCGGTGGCCGTGGGCAGGATCCGAGCCCTCTCGCCGTCGCCCGTTCGATTCGCTAGGAATCGCCGTTCCGCGTGCGCTTCGGCATCCACACGACCCGCTCCGTGTCGCCCGTCGTTCGCGCGCGCGCCGTGCTCCTTGCGTTCGCGCTGGCGGTGGGGCTCGCGGGATGCTCGCCGACCTACGTGCTCCGGGCGGGCTACGAGGAGGCGAAGATCCTCTGGCGGCGCGAGCCGATCGCGGGGGTGCTGGCGCGGCCGGACCTCGCGCCGGAGGTCCGGCGGAAGCTCGAGATCGTGCTCGCGGCGCGGGGCTATGCCGAGGCGATGGGCCTTCGCGTCGGGGGCAGCTTCACCACGCTCTCGTACGTCGACGGCCCCACCATGCTGTATGTGCTCACGGCGACGCCGCGGACGTCGCTCGAGCCGCACACCTGGTGGTTCCCGATCGTCGGCCGGGTGCCCTACAAGGGCTTCTTCGATCGCGCGCTCGCCGAGGCCGAGGCGAAGAACCTCGTCGCCAAGGGACTCGACACGAGCATCCGCGGCGCGGCGGCGTTCAGCACGCTCGGCTGGTTCGACGATCCGCTGCTGCGGCATCAACTTGCCGCCGACGACGTGGCGCTCGTGAACCTCGTGCTGCACGAGACCTATCACAACACGTTCTACGCCACGGGCGCGCACGCGACCGCCTTCAACGAGTCGCTCGCGACCTTCGTCGGCCACCGCGCCGCGATCGACTTCTTCGCGGCCCGTCCGGGCGGCGCGGCGCTCGTCGCCGAGGCGCGCAACGCGTGGGAGGACGAGCGCACCTTCGCGA
Source organism: Deltaproteobacteria bacterium (assembly GCA_020848745.1). Classification (NCBI taxonomy): domain Bacteria; kingdom Pseudomonadati; phylum Myxococcota; class Myxococcia; species Deltaproteobacteria bacterium. The sequence continues at coordinate 12,428 of JADLHM010000110.1, forward strand.
CCTTCGTGCAGACGCTCGGTCGCCGCCTGCGCGAGCTCTACGCGACCGCGAGCGAGGCGGTGGCGGTCGAAGAGCGGGAAGTCCTCTTCCGCGAGGCGCAGGCGGCGTTTCCGACGCTGCCGTTCCATGCCCGGCGTTTCGAGAAGTTCGACGACGCGCAGTTGAACAACGCCGTCCTGCTGCAATCGCTCCTCTACACGACCGACCTCGACCTCTTCGAGACCGTCGCAGCTCGGCTCGGCGGCGTGCGTCCGGCGCTCGATCTCATCGAGGCGGCGGCGCGGCGCGAGCCCGAAGACCCCTTCGGAGCCGTGCGCCGTGCCGTCGGGGTCACGGCTCCGTGATGCGAATGACGCCGCCGACCTCCGCGACGTCGTCCTGCCCGACGGCGGCGGGACGGGCGGCGGTCGCGCGCGGTCTTGACTTGGCGGCGGCCTTGGCCGACTCAACCGGCGACATTTCCGCGGGAGGTGCGAGCATGGCGATCTCGAAGGCGGTACTCATCACGGGATGCTCGACCGGCATCGGGCGGGCGACGGCGCTCCGGCTGGCCAGGGCGGGGCACACCGTCTACGCGAGCGCCCGCAAGCTCGACGCGATCCAGGATCTCGCCGCCGCGGGCTGCACGCTCCTGGCGCTCGATGTCTGCGACGAGGCCTCGATTCGCGCCGCCGTCGCCCGCGTGGAGGCCGAGCAGGGCGCCGTCGGCGTGCTCGTGAACAACGCCGGCTACGGCTCGGAGGGGCCGATCGAGGAAGTGCCGATGAGCGAGGTGCGCCGGCAGTTCGAGACCAATGTTTTCGGGCTCGTCCAGCTCACCAAGCTCGCGCTTCCCGGCATGCGCCGGCAGCGCTGGGGAAAGGTCGTGAATCTGAGCTCGATGGGCGGGCGTCTGACGCTCCCGGGCGGCGGCTTCTACCACGCCACCAAGTACGCGGTGGAGGCGATCAGCGACGCGCTCCGCTTCGAGGTGCGGGGCTTCGGCATCGACGTGGTGATCATCGAACCCGGACCCATCAAGACCGAATTCGGCGACACCGCGATCGCGCGCGTCGCCGCGCTCGGCGGTCCGGCGTCGCCCTACCGGGAGTTCCTGAACGTCCTGCAACGGCAGATCCACGACGCCTACGAGGGCCCGATGGGTCGGCTCGCCGCCGACGCGGATGCGGTCGCGAAGTCGATCGAGGCGGCGATCACCGCCTCGCGCCCGAAGACGCGCTACGTGATCACGGCGGCCGCGCACGTGATGATGGGCCTGCGGCGTTGGCTCGGCGACCGTGGCTGGGACGCCGTCATGCGGACGCAGTTCCCGCAACCCAAGGGCATGTGACGTGAGCGCCGGAGTCCGTCGCTTCGACGACCGCGTCGCCCTCGTCACCGGCGCCGCGAGCGGCATCGGGCGCGCGACCGCGGTGCTGCTCGCGCGCGAGGGCGCCAAGGTCGCGGTCGTCGACCGCGACGCGGACGGCGCCGAAGCGACGACGCGGATCGTCCGCGCTGCCGGAGGCGTCGGCGCGCCGTTCCCGTGCGACGTCGCCAGGAGCGCGGAGGTCGACGCCACGGTCGCCGCGATCGCCGCGGCGTTCGGCCCGGTCGACGTGCTCGTGAACGTCGCCGGCATCGGCGACACCGCCGGGCTCGACGGCGTCGCGGGCGTCGGCGACGAGCGTTGGAACGCGGTCCTCGCGGTGAATCTCAGCGGGCCGTTCTACCTGAGCCGCGCCGTGCTGCCGGCGATGGCGGCGCGCGGGAAGGGCGCGATCGTGAACGTCTCCTCGCTCGCGGGCCGATCGAAGAGCGCCATGGGCGGCTACGCCTATTCGTCGAGCAAGGCGGGACTCCTCGGCCTCACGCGCCACCTCGCCTTCGACTACGGGCCGAAGGGGGTGCGGGTGAACGCGATCTGTCCCGGTGGCGTCGATACGCCGATGCTGCGCGCGGCGAGCGTCGCCGCCGCGCGCTCGGAGGAGGAGCAGGCCGCCCGCGCCGCCCGCATGGCGGCGTATCAGTTCTTCATGCCGATCAAGCGCGTGTCGCAGCCCGAGGAGCAAGCCGCGGCGATCGCGTTCCTCGCGAGCGACGACGCGAGCTACGTGAACGGCGTTTCGCTCGACGTGAACGGCGGCCTGTTCATGGCCTGAGCGGCGGGCGCGGCGTCAGGCGCGGAGGTGGGCGAGGCTCCGGAGCGCCGAGCGCCGGCCGAGCGCCCACGCCGTCGCCGTCAACGCGGTGACCGCTCCGAAGGAGATCGCGATGGCGGCGGTCTCGCCGGTGCCGATCGGCGCGGCGGCGAAGCGCGACCAGAAGAGACGCGAGACGGGCCAGGCCTCGAGGGCGATGACGGCGAAGATGAGGCCGAGGCAGGTGACCATGTAGACGAGGCCGCCGAAGCCGGTCGCGATCTGCGCGGCGTTCTGCGTGTCGACCCGCGGGTAGGCGGCGCCGAAGGCGAGGCCGAGGCTCACGATCGCCGCGATGACCAGCAGCAGGGTCGCCATGAAGACGAGCGTGAGACCGGACGTCACGCCGAGGAGCCGTCCGGTGACGACGATCAGGACCTCCCCGAGGACGGCGAGCGGCAGGAACCCGAGCCAGAACTTCCCCCACCAGATGCTGGTGAGCGGGATCGGCGCGGTGCGAATGGCCCACCACGAGCGACCCTCCAGGCTGATCGCCGGGAACACGAACCGGACGGCGACGGAGGCCGTGACGAAGGCGGCGAGCCCGAGATTCGCGAACGCGACGATCTCGCGCAGCGTGCCGGCGAGCGGACTGCCGTCGTCGATCGGCAGCGCCGAGAAGTTGTAGACGTACACCACGACGAGCGCGAGCAGCAGTAGGAGCTGCGACCATTGGCTCGCGTCGCGGAAGAAGATCGTCGCGTCCTTCACGAAGAGGAGCCCGGTCGTGTGCGGGAGGGGGCGGGCGACGACGTCGAGCCAGCGGCCGAGCATCCGGGCGCTCCGCGGGCGCTCCCGTCCCTCCTGCGCGCGCGACCAGGCCGTGAGCAGTACGCGCTCGACGAAGAGGCCGCACGCGAGGACGAGGACGGCGGCGGTGGAGGCGAGGAGCGCGAGGTGGAAGAGCGGCTCGCGCGGCTCGTCGCCGAGAAACGCGAGCAGGACGTTCGCGGCCCAGGTGGTCGGCAAGTAGGGTGACGCCGGCGCTTCGAAAGCGGCGAGGAACGCGGCGAAGCCGGCGAGCTCGGACGGGCTCGCCAGCCGCTCGGGGCGCGCCAGGCGAAGGGCGAGATAGCCGCCCGCGATGAGCGCGACGCTCAGGACGACCAGCACGTCGCGCATGCGGCGCGCCGGGAAGACGAGGACGAGCACCGTCGTCAGCGCCACGCCGAGCGCCGCCGGGATCACGAGGAAGGGAACGACGGTCGCGAGGGTCGCGACGTAGTAGAGCGGGCCGGCGTGGAAGACGACGCCGTAGGCGAGAAAGACGGGCAGCCCGAAGAGCAGGACCATCCACGACGACGCGACCAGCGTCTCGACGAAGCGCGCCTGGTGGAGGCGTCGGCGCGGGATCGGCGCGACGAGGAGGAAGCGGACGTCGGCCGAGAGGTAGTAGGTGGTGAGGGCGGTCACGACGTTCGAGATCAGCAGGATCGCGAAGAAGCTCACGAACAGCATCACGAGCAGGCGCTGGGTCAGCACCGGCCCGAGCGCCGTGATGGTCTGGAAGAAGCGCAGCGTGTGCGCGAACAGGAAGTAGCAGCCGACCCAGAACGCCGCGGTGAGGACGGCCAACGTCCAGGCGCGGGCCGGGCGCCGACGGAGCGCGTTCCGCGTGGCGAGCACGCGTGGCGCGAGCAGCGTCGCAAGCGGAGCAGCGCCGGCGTCGTTCACGCGCGGCGATCCTCGGTGCCGGTGAGCGAGAGGAACACGGATTCGAGCGAGTCGCTGCGCACGAGGTCGGGGATCTCGCTCGCGTGGGCGCGCAGCTCGGCGAGCGTGCCCTGGGCGATCAGCCGGCCGTGGTCGAGGATGCCGATGCGGTCGCAGAGCTCCTCGGCGACCGGCAGGCTGTGGGTCGAGAGGAAGATCGTCACGCCGCTCGCGGCGAGGCCGCCGAGCAGCTGGCGGAGCGCGAGCGCGCCCTGCGGGTCCATCCCGACCATGGGCTCGTCGAGGACGAGGATGCGCGGGCGGTGTACGAGCGCGGCGGCCAGCGCCAGGCGTTGCTTCATGCCGTGCGAGTACGTCTCGATCAGCTCCTCCGCGCGGTCGACCAGCCCGAACTCCTCGAGCAGGTCGACGCTCCGATGGGCGATCTCCGCGCGGTCGACCCGGTACAGGCCGCCGATGAAGCGCAGGAGCTCCATGGCGGTCAGCTTGTCGTAGAGGAACGGCTGATCGGGCACGTAGCCGAGGAGTGCCTTCGCGGCCTCGGGCTCGCGGGCGAGGTCGTGGCCGCCGAGCACCACCTGACCGCCGCTCGGCTCGAGCAGTCCCACCATCATGCGGATGGTCGTCGTCTTGCCGGCGCCGTTCGGTCCGAGGAAGCCGAAAACCTCCCCGGGCGCGATCTCGAGGTCGAGGTCGTGCACGGCGACGAGTTCACCGTACTGCTTGCGGAGCGTGATGCACTGGATCATTCCGGCGTCTCCTCCACCACCACGAACGCGAGCCGGCCGATCACGTTCATGAGCGTCATCTGCCGTTCGAGTCCGCCTTCGATCAACTTCACGTGCGTGGCGTCGGCGGGCAGCTGATCGAAGACCGCGTCCGCGCTCACCCAGGCGCCGACCCACAATTCGTTCCAGGCGTGATAGTAGAAACCGTCGTTCGCGTACACCGCTCCGGCGACCACGCGCGCGGGGATGCCCGCCGCGCGGGCGAGGGCGGCGAGCAGCACGGCGTGCTCGTTGCAGTCGCCCCGGCGGCTCGCGAGCACCTCGCGCGCGCTCGGGACGGTGACGCTCGGGGTCTTCTCGATCGCCGCGTGGACCCAATGGAGGAGGCGCTCGGCGGCGGTGCGCGCGTCGGCCGCGTCGCCGAGCGCGTCCGCGGCGGCGGCCCGGATCGCGGGATCGTCGGCCTCGACGAAGGGGCCGGCGGCGAGCACCTCGTGTCCGAGGTCGGCGGGGACGTCCCCGAGCCGCGGCCGCGCGTCCGGGAGCGGCTCCCGTGTGATCGTGAGGAGGTCCGCCGCCCAGCGCTGGCGCGGAGGGTCGCTCGGGATCGCGGCGGCGCCCGCGCCTCGCACCCGCAGCGTCAGCCGCATGGCGGACCGCGGATCGGCGATCGCGCCGTCGAGGGGGATGGCGCTGGCGGCGACGAGGTCGAGCGGCGCCGCCTCGTCGGGCGCCGCGAGCGCGGTATCGCGCGGCTCGCGTTCGAGCGTGAATCCGAGCAGGGCCTCCTCGCGGACGACGTTGCCGTCGCCGTCGATCCAGGCGCGCGTCTTCACGCTCTGGTGCTCCTCGGCGAGCCGCAGCGTCTCGACGACGCCCGCCCGGGTGGCGAGCCGTTCGCGCGCCTCGACCATCACGACCATCGGCTCGGCGCGCGCGGTGAGCGGGTTGAAGACCGGAACCCGATAGCGGGCGCCCGGTTCCGGGCGATCGGCGAGGACGCGCGGGCGGAGCGTGCTCGGCAGCGCGATCGGCTCGCTGAGCGGCAGGACGAGGTCCGTCTCCCGGCCTTGCGGTCCATACCGGGCGCGGAGCGTGCGGTCGTCGCTGGTGCCGCTCGCGGTGAAGGTCGCGGCCGGTGTGACCAACGTGTACCCGAAGGTGCGCAGCGCGAAAGCCGGGTCGGTCTCGGCGCGGAGCGTGCTTTCGAGGCTCTGGCGCGTGCCGAGCATCGCGAGCGTGATGCGCGATTCCTCCGTGAAGACGTAGCCGGTGTCGCGGCGCGCGACCGCGCGGTGCGCCCAACCGATCTTGCGTCCGTCCTTGTAGAGGCCGAACCACTCGTCGCGGGCGGCGAGGTCGGTCAAGGGCGGCGGCGTGACGGCGGTCGGATCCGGGGCCGCGTGCTTGCGCACGAGCGTCGCGATCAGTACCACCCACGACGCCACGACGGCGAGGGCGAGCACGCGTCTCATCGAGCGACGGATCCCCGGTCGTACTGGAACTCGGGCGGCGATTCAATTCACCGTCCCCTCCGGGGAAGGCGCCGGCGCGTTGCGCGGGCGGCCGCGTTGCCGGCGCGCGCCGCGCGGGTGTAGGACACCTCGCATGGCGTCCGCCGTCGACCCGAGCGGGTTCCCGATCGTGCGCTGCGCGACCTGCGTCGCCGAAGTGCTCGGGTGGCTCGACCTCGACCGCGACGACCGGACGGTCGTGCGCTGCGTCGTCTGCTCGGCGATCGCCGATGCCGCGGCGGTCCGCTTCGGCGATCTGCACGCGATCGAGGCGCTCGGGTTCGGGTTCGTGCCGCCCGAGGCGGGGTGCGGACGGCCCGACTGCGGCCGTGGCCGCTGCGGCCGCTCCGACGGCTGATCAGGCCAGCCCCAGCTGGCGCCGCGCTTCGTAGAGGACGATCGCGACGGCGTTCGCGAGGTTCAGGCTCCGCACGTTGGGGTTCGCGATTGGGATTGCGTAGAGCTCGGCGGCGAGCTCGTCCCGGATCGCCGCCGGGAGGCCGCGCGTCTCGCACCCGAAGACGAGGACGTCGCCGGGCGCGTACGCGACGCTCGTATATGGCCGGGTCGCGCGCGCCGAGAAGCCGAGGCGGCGCCCCGGGACCGCCGCCGTGAAGGCGGCCCAGTCGGCGTGCCGGCGCACGTCGACCCACGGCCAGTAGTCGAGGCCCGCCCGCTTCAGGTGCTTGTCGTCGATCGAGAAGCCGAGCGTGCCGATCAGGTGGAGCGGAGTGCCGGTCGCGGCGCACAGGCGCGCGATCGAGCCGGTGTTGGGCGGGATCTCGGGCTCGACGAGGGCGACGTGCATGGGGGCCGAATGGGGGGTGGCGTTACTCGCTGTCGTGCGTGGCGGACCGGATCTCGTGGTCGCGTCCGCCGGCGGCGAGCACGAAGCGGCCGTCGCGCTCCGCGATCGCCGGCGCGAGTTGGTAGTACGCGGGCCGCAAGAAGCGGCCACGGTACCGCCCATCCTTCACGCGCGTGTAGAGCACGTTGCCGTCGCCGACGGTGAGGCTCGCGGGGTCGAGCCGCTCCTCGCTGTCGTCGTTCAGACGAATCGTGAAGCCGCGCGCCGCGTCGCCGCCGACGCTCGTCACGACCCAGGGCGTGTCGTGGATCTCGACGAACGCGCGCTCGTCCGCCATCGCGATCTGCCAGCGCCCGTCGTCGGCCTGGCGCAGGCACTTGCTGAAGAGCTTGGCGATGCGCGCGTTGTTGATGGGCTCGTCGTCCGCGTACCAGCGCCCGTCGCCGCGGAAGCTGATCGTACCCGAGGACACCGCCCAGAAGCCGGCTTGCGCCATGGGCGGACGTGTAGCACATCCGGCGCGCCGACCGCAGGAGGCGACGCGAACGACATGACCGCCACGGATGCGGACGTCTCGGGCCATGACTTCGGCTGGGCTTCGGGCCGGCTTGAAGCGCTCCTACTACAGTAGTAGGGTTTGGTATGCCTCGTGGCGCGCCCGCCGTGAAGCTCGCGATCACCGTCGATCCCGATGTCCACGCTCGCGCGGCTCGCGCGGCCCGTCAGGACAAGGTCAGTTTGTCCGCATGGATGACCGAAGCCGCGCGACGGGCCCTGCGGATTCGCGATGGGCTCGGCGCCGTGGCCGAGTGGGAGAGGCAACACGGCCCGCTGACGGAGGAAGAGCTCGTCAGCGCTCGCCGTCGCCTCCTCGGCACGCCGCCGCGGCGACCGACCCGCCGCCGGCGCTCGCGATGAGGCCGGTCGTCTACGACGCGGGACCGCTGATCGCCGCGGAGCGGAACGATCGCCGGGTGTGGGCGGAGCACCGGGTGCGCCTCGAGGTGGGTATCGTGCCCCTCGTGCCGGCGCCGATCGTCGCCCAGGTGAGTCGATCTCCGCGACAGGCGCAGCTCCGGCGGATGTTGCGCGGCTGTGAGGTCGTGCCGCTCGACGAATCCGGCTCCCATCGGGCCGGAGCCCTGATGGGGTCGGCTGGGACCAGCGACCTCGCGGACGCTGCGCTGGTGAGCCTTGCCATGACCCGTGGAGCCGACGTCGTCACCAGCGATCGTGACGACATCGAACGGCTGATGGCGAAGTCGCGCCGCCCGCTACGCATCGTCGACGTCTGACGCGAGCGCCGCGGCCCTGCCGATCGGGATCTGATTTCCTGTGAGCGCTTCGCGATCCGGCCCCGGAGCGGCGGCCCGCCTCGCGCCGCGCGCCGACGTCGGCTATGGTCGCGCGTCGTGTACCCGGTCATCTTCTCGTTCGGCCCGCTCACCGTCTACAGCTTCGGCGTCATGCTGGCGATCGCGTTCCTGGTCTCCGGCAACGTCGTGCAGCGCGAGCTCGCGCGCAAGGGTATGGACCCCGAGCTCGCGTCCTCGTTCGTCGTGTGGGCGGCGGTGGGAGGGCTCGCCGGGTCGCGCGTGCTCTCCTTCGTCGACGACTGGGCGGGATTCGTCCGCGACCCGCTCGCCTTCGTGTTCACCGGGGCCGGCTTCGTCTTCTACGGCGGATTGATCGGAGGCTTCCTCACCGTCTCGACGGTGATCTGGCGCCGCGGCCTCCCGTACTGGCGGGTGACCGACTGCATCGCGCCCGCGCTCGCGATCGGGCAGGCGATCGGCCGCATCGGGTGTCAGCTCGCAGGCGACGGCGACTGGGGCGTGCCGACGACGCTGCCCTGGGGCATGAGCTTCCCGAACGCGATCATCGGCTGGGAGCAATGGACGCGTGAGAACGGCTTGCCGCTCGACGTCCGGGTCCATCCCGCGCCGGTCTACGAGACGATGCTCTACGGCCTCGTGTTCCTCGTGCTGTGGCGGCGGCGCCTGACGCCCCATCCCGACGGCTACATCCTCTGGATGTACTTCTTCCTGAGCGGCGCGGCGCGCTTCCTGGTGGAGATCGTGCGCATCAACCCGCGATTCGCCTTCGGCCTCTCGGAGGCGCAGTTCATCAGCCTCGCGCTGATGGCGATCGGGGCGGTGCAGATCTGGCGCGGCTCCGGCGCGACGATGACGGGGGCGCCGGCGGCGAATCCGTCGGAAGGGCGGCGCGCGTCGTGAGCGCGGAGGCGATCTCGCGGCGCGCGGCGCTCCGCTGGCTCGCGCGCGGCGCCGTCGCGAGCGGCTTCGCGGCGGTCGGCGTCGGCTGCAAGCAGGACGGGGCGCTCGTCGGCCGATCGGCTCCCGAGTTCTCGCTCGCCGACCTCGAGGGCAACGCGGTCCGCCTCGCGAACCTCAAGGGGCGGGTCGTCTTCGTGAACGTGTGGGCGACCTGGTGCGAGCCATGCCGGCAGGAGATGCCGTCGATGCAGGCCCTCTACGCGACGCTCGCCGGACCGGACTTCGAGATGCTGGCGGTCAACAGCGACCAGTCGGAGCGGAGCGTCGTCGAGCGGTTCGTGCAGACGTATCGCCTCACGTTTCCGGTGCTGCCCGATCCCGACCTCCAGGTGGCGAGTCGTTATCGCGTGACCGGCTATCCCGAGACCTTCGTGATCGACCGCAACGGTACGATCGTCGCGCACGAGATCGGGCCGCGGCACTGGGACGCGCCCGACAGCGTGGCCGCCTTTCGCGGCCTGATCGAGCGCGGCCAGTGGGCGGGACTGTAGCGTCTTCAGCGTCGACGGGAGGCCCGCGCCCGCGCGCCGGCCTTCAGCGTGCGCTTCGCCTTCGCGACGTCCGAGACGCGTAGGAACACGGTTGCGGGCCCGTGCCCGGCGGCGCGGCTCGATCCGTACATGTAGTCGATGTTGATGCGGGCGCGGCCGAGGGTGCGGGCGAGGCGCTCGATCGCTCCGGGGCGGTCGGGGAGCTCGACGGCGAGCACGTCGTGAACGATCACGAGCGTCCCCGACTCGCCGATCAGCTGCTGGGCGCCCCGCGGGTCCGACACGATCAGGCGAACGACGGCGTGATCGACGAGGTTCGCGACGCTGATCGCCTCGATGTTGAGGGCGTGCGCGGCGAGGTCGCGGCAGAGCGCCGCCAGAGATCCCGGCTTGTTGTCGATGAAGACCGACAGCTGTTTTTCCACCCGCATCATGCCACCTCCACGCGCGCCGTAGTAGCCACGTGCCCCCGGGGTTGCAAGATCGCGTCCGGAATTGACAGGCCCGCGGACCGTATATAACGAAACTGATTATCACATTCATTCGTGCATCGATGGTCGGCTTCGTGGCGCTCGCGCTCGCGGATGGCTGCACGCCTGCTTCCCCCGATGCGCCCGCACCCGTCGTGACGCCGAGCGCGCGCGCCGCCGTCAACCGCGACCTCGCGGGCGACCTGCTCGGGGCGTTGAAGCTCGTACGGCAGGAGTACCGGAACGCCGTCGCGTCCGGCGGCGGGACCGTCACCGATGCGACCGAATATGCCGAGACCGAGCTCTTCGCCGAGCAGGCGGAGCGGAAGGCCGTCACCTGGCGCGCCGCCGGCGGTCTCGCTGACGTTGCGCAGGCCGACGAGCTCGCGCGCCGGTTGGCCGCGATCCGCGGCGCGGTCGGACGCAAGGCTCCGCACGCGGCGGTGGTCGAGGAGACAACGGCCGTGATCGCGATCGTCCAGCAGGCGATGGCCGGCGCCGTGCCGGAGTCGATTCGCGGGGTGCTCCTCGCGACGGCCCGCGCCGATCAGGCGATCCAGGCGGAGGAGATCGCCGGCGACTACCGCATCGGCCTCGTCTCCGACCGGGCGCAGCCGATCTTCGTGCGGAGCGGCGAGTCGCTCGTGTCCGCCGCCGCGGCGCCGGCCGACGCCGCGTACGTGGCGGTCTTGCTGCGCGAGCGTCGCACCAAGCGCCCGCTCTCGGGGGCCGACGTCGATCTCGTGGTCGAAGGGCAGGGCACGCGCATCGAGGCGCGTCTCGCCGAGCTGTGGGGCGATCTGCACCAGTACGGGGCGAACATCGCGCTCCCCGCGGATGGTGCGGTGACGATCATGGTGCGGGTCGCTCCGCCGGCGTATGCGCGCCACGGCGACACGCTGAATGTTTTCGTCGCGCCGGAGACTGTCACGTTCCGGGGCCATGTCCGCGGCCGGGAGCTCGCCTTCGACGCGAAGGCGGTGATGCCGGTGGACCAGGACTACGGCGTCGGTGACGACATGCTGCAGGCGATCGCCGAGGCGGGCGAGCTCCACGACACCGGCGGCTACCGTGTCGGCTTGATCGTCGAGGGCCCGGAGCCGATCTGGCAATGGAAGGACGGCAAGCCGGTGCTGGAGCCGGTCCCGGCGGACGCCACGAACCACGTCGAGGTGGTGCTGGTCGACCGCGAGAGCGGCCAGCTCGTGCCGCGCGCCGGCATCGACCTCGTCTTCTTGGCGAACGGCAACGAGGTCGGCCGGGCGATCCTGACCCCGCTCCTCTCCGCGTTCTCGCACTACGGACGCACGATCGTCGTGCCGAGGAGCGCGACCTCGGTCCGGATCCACGTGCACCCGCCCGCGATCGGCGCGCTCGGGCGACCGCGGCTGGCGGATCCGGCGGACGTCGAACTGCGGCTGCCGGCGCAACGGAAGGAATCATGACGCCGATCCGGCGTCGTCTCGCGGCCTTGCTCGCGGCTGCCGTGCTCGCGGTCGCGTCGCTTTCGCTCATGGCGACGGCCGCGGCCGCGGCGACGCCGCACGACCTCGCGGCGGCGATTCGCGAGGCCGCCGCGCGCTATCCCGCCGGCGATCCGCACCTCGTGGTCGGCGACGCCTTCCTCCAGTTCGAAACGTCGCCCGCAGACGCCGACCTGAAGGGGCGAAACCCGTCGCGCTATGCGGATCTCGAGGTGCGATGGCTCGGGCTCGTGGCGGCGATGAAGGCCGGCGCGCCCGCCGGCGAGGTGCGCGAGCAGGCGACGGCACTCGCCGCGATGCTCGACGATCTCGGCGGCGACGCGGCGGCGACCGGCAGCCGATCGAGTCTCTTCGTCGACGCCTTCCTGATCATCGTGCGCGAGGGCTTCGAGGCGATCCTCGTCCTTACCGCCCTCGCGGCCTATCTCGTGAAGGTCCGGCAGGGCGACAAGCGCCGGCTCCTCTATGCCGGCGCCGGTCTGGCTCTGGCCGCGAGCGCGGCGCTCGCGGCCGTGGCTCGCTTCGTGATGCCGGTCGGCGGAGACGCCCGCGAGGCGCTCGAGGGGATCACGATGCTCGTCGCGGCGGGCGTGCTTTTCACGGCGTCGTACTGGCTGATCTCGAAGTCGGAGGCGTCCCGCTGGCGGGAGTTCGTACGCACCAAGCTCGAAGGGGCGCTGAGTTCGCGCCGGCGCGGCGCGCTCTTCGCGCTGGCCTTCCTGGTCGTGTTCCGCGAAGGCTTCGAGACCGTGCTCTTCTACGGGGCCCTCCTCGCGCGCGCGCAGGCGGTGACGTCGGCATCGGCGGTGTGGAGCGGCTTCGTCGCGGGCTCGCTGCTGCTCGCGATCGTCGCCGTGCTGCTCTTTCGCTACGGCATCCGCATCCCGATCCGTCCCTTCTTCGCGGTGACCGGCGTCCTCCTCTACGTGCTCGCGTTCAAGTTCGCGGGGGGCGGCGTGCGCGAGCTCCAGGAGGCCGGCTGGATCGGTGTCACGCCGGCGCCCGTCCCGAACGTGGCCTGGCTCCGCGACTGGCTCGCGATCTATCCCTTCGCCGAGCCGCTGCTCGTGCAGGCGGCACTGATCCTCGCGGTCGTCGCCGGCGTGGGGTACGCCGCCCTGACGCGTCCGGGCTCGGAAGCGGCCGCGCCCGAAGCGCTCCGATCGTGAGCCGGCGCGGCGTCGGACTCGTGGTCGCGCTCGGGGCGCTCACGGTCGCCGCCTGGCTCGTCGTGGCGTCGGCGCGCGTCCGCGAGGACGTGCCCGGGGAGTTTGCCGGGAAGCGCAACCCGCTCGGCGGAGCCGTGGCGGTTGCCGCCGGCGCGCGAATCTTCCACGAAAGCTGCGCGAGTTGCCACGGGGACGAGGCGGACGGCCGCGGTCCGGCGGCCGGCGGGCTCGTGCCGCCGCCCGCGAACTTCGCGAGCGGTCCGATCCTCGGCCGCCACAGCGACGCGTACCTGTACTGGCGGATCAGCGCGGGAAAGCCGGGCACCGCGATGCCGTCCTTCCACGGCGTGCTCGGCGAGACCGAGCGCTGGCAGGTGGTCGGCTATCTCCGCAGCCTCGCGGTCTCGGCGCGGCGTTGAGGCGCCATCGAATAGCGCTTCTGTCTTTGCGACGCACCGTCGGTCTTGTATAGTTGCGCGACTTTCCTTCGGAACGGAGCGTAACGATGCCTCGTCGGCGACGCAGTCTCACCCTTTTTCTTGCGTTCTTCGCGATGCTGGCGTTCATGTTTTCGGGTGGGAACGGCGTGCCGCGAGTGGACGCCGTCGGCAAGGACGCGGCCTACGAGAACCTCCAGACTTTCACCAACATCCTCGCCATCGTCCAGAAGAACTACGTCGAGGAGGTCACGACCGAGCAACTCGTCGAGGGCGCGATCAACGGCATGCTGACCTCGCTGGATCCGCACAGCGCCTACCTCACGCCGGACCTTTACAAAGAGCTGCAGGTCGACACCAAGGGCAGTTTCGGCGGGCTCGGCATCGAGATCACGGTGCGCAACGGCGTCCTTACCGTCGTCGCGCCGATCGAGGACACGCCCGCCTCGCGCGCCGGCGTCAAGGCGGGCGACCAGGTCATCAAGATCGACGGCGAGTTCACCAAGGACATGACCCTCGTCGAGGCCGTGAAGAAGATGCGCGGCCCGAAGGGCAGCAAGGTCGTCATCTCCATCAAGCGCGAAGGCGTGAACTCGATCTTCGACGTCACGCTCGTGCGCGAGGTCATCAAGGTCCAGAGCGTCAAGTCGAAGATGCTCGACAAGGGCTACGGCTACATCCGGCTCGCGCAGTTCCAGGAGCGGAGCGCCAACGACGTCGAGCGCGCGCTCGAGCAGTGGGGTCGCGAGGGCGCGATCGAGGGCATCGTCCTCGACCTCCGCAACGATCCCGGCGGTCTCCTCACCCAGGCAGTCAAGGTTTCCGACCTCTTCCTCGACGCCGGCATGATCGTCTACACCGACGGCCGCCTCGAGAATCAGAAGCAGAAGTACTTTGCGCGTCGGCCCGGCAGCTACACCGATTTTCCGATGGTGGTGCTGGTGAACGGCGGCACCGCGAGCGCGTCGGAGATCGTCGCCGGCGCGCTGCAGGACCACAAGCGCGCCGTGATCCTCGGCACGACGACCTTCGGCAAGGGGTCGGTGCAGACGATCTTGCCGCTCGACGACAACTCGGCGCTGCGCCTGACGACGGCGCGCTACTACACCCCGAGCGGGCGCTCGATCCAGGCGACCGGCATCGTGCCGGACATCGTCATGGAGAACGTGCTGATGGCGCGGGTCGGCGAGCCGAGCAAGCGGGCGACGGGCCTCCGCGAGGCGAACCTGCCGCGGCACTTCGAGAACAGGAAGGGCGGCGCGCCGGCGGACGGCGAGCCGGACGGCGCGTCCGAGCCTCCGGCCGACGAGCTTCCCGAGCCCGAGGAGGAAGTCGGCATCAAGGAAGGCGAGCTCGGGAAGGACCCGCAGCTCGACCACGCGCTCGAGCTCCTGAAGAGCTGGAAGGTATTCAAGACGCTGGTCGCGAAGCGCGAAGAGTAGTCGGTGGGGCGGGCGCGCGCGGATGGGCGCGCGCCTCGGGCGGATGGGACGGAGGGGCGGTGGTGGCACCACGGCGGCAAGCGACACGGAAGCGTCGTCCGACGCGCGGCAAGCGTCGATCGGCCTTTGGCCCGCGTCTCGGCGCGGCCGCGATCGGTGTCGTCGCGCTCGCGGGCGTGGCGTTCTGGCTCCGGCCGCGCCATCTGCCGCCGCCCTCGTTGACGCCGCCGAAAATGGTGACGTCCGCCGAGCGCGTCGCGGCCGCGGCGCGGGCGAAAGCGGGAGCGAGCCCGGGTGCCGTCACGGCCGGGCCGGCGGCGACTCGGCAGGGCGAAGCGCCGGCCCCGCGCCGTGTATCGGCGCGCATCGCCGTCGTGATCGACGATCTCGGCGACAGCCTCGAGACCGCTCGCAGGGTGCTCGCGCTCGAGCCGGCCGTGACGGTGGCGGTGATCCCGTTTCGCGAGGCCTCGGCGGCGGTCGCCGCGGCCGCCGTGTCGAACGGACGCGAGGTCATCCTGCACCTGCCGCTCGAGCCGGAGCGCGGGGCGGCGATGGCGGGAGGCGGCGGCTTCCTGCGGACGTCGATGGAGCCGCAACACCTCGAGAGCCAGCTCGAGCGCGATCTGCGCGCAGTGCCCTACATCGTCGGCGTGAACGGCCACATGGGATCCCGTTTCACGAGCGACCCCCGCGCCATGAGGACGTTGCTCGCGGCGCTCCGCGCGCGCGGCCTCTTCTTCCTCGACAGCAAGACCAGCCCGGAGTCGCTGGCGGCCGAGCTCGCGGCGGGATTGCAGGTGCCGTTCGCCGAGCGGAGCGTCTTCCTCGATCACGACCCGTCGCCGGACGCTATCGTCCGTGCGCTCGCGGTCGCCGCCAAGACCGCGCGCCAAACCGGGCAGGCGATCGCCATTGGCCATCCGCATGCTTCGACGCTCACCGCGCTCGCGACCTGGTTGCCGGCAGCGGCGCGCGACGGCTTCGCGATCGTCCCGGTCTCCGCGCTCGTGCGGTGACGGCCGGCGGCGCGGGCCGCCGCGTCGACCTGCCCCGCGATTCAGGCTAGGGTCGGCGCGCATGGTCGTCGCCCGTTCTCGACGCGCGCCCGCGCCGCTCTCGGTGTCGCAGCTGACGGCGCTCGTGCGCGGCGCACTCGATCAGGAGATCGGGAACGTCCTCGTCGCCGGGGAGATCTCGAATCTCCGGCCCGCGGGCTCGGGGCACGTGTACTTCACGCTCAAGGACGACCGGAGCCAGTTGCGCTGCGTGATGTTCCGGAGCGTGGCGCAGCTGCTCGTATTCCGGCCCGAGAACGGCCAGGAGGTCGTTCTCGGGGGCCGCATCGACCTCTATCCCGCGCGTGGCGAGCTCCAGCTCTACGTCGACCGCATGGAGCCGCAAGGGCGGGGGGCGCTCCAGCTCGCCTTCGAGCAGATGAAGGCGCGGCTCGCAGCGGAGGGCCTTTTCGACGAGGACCGCAAGCGGTCGCTGCCCTTCTTCCCGTCCCGCATCGGGATCGCGACCGCGTTGAACGGCGCCGCGCTGCACGACATCCTGGTGATCCTGCGGGCGCGCTGCCCCGCGGTTCACGTGCTCGTGCGTCCGGTGCGCGTGCAGGGCGCCGGCTCCGCCGCCGACATCTGCCAGGCAATCGCGGACCTGAACGCGCATCCCGGTCTCGAGGTGCTGATCGTCGGCCGCGGCGGCGGCTCGCTCGAGGACCTCTGGTCGTTCAACGAGGAGTCGGTTGCGCGCGCCATCGCGGCGTCGCGCGTGCCGGTCGTGTCGGCGGTCGGGCACGAGGTCGACTTCACGATCGCCGACTTCGTCGCGGATCGTCGCGCCCCGACGCCGACGGCTGCCGCCGAGATGATCGTGCCGCGCCTCGCCGATCTCCGCGCGCTGGTCGTGCGCGGCCAGGCGGGGTTGGCGGGCGCGCTGGCGCGGCGCGCCGGGCGGGAGCGGCGCCACCTCGAGCAGTTGTCGGGCCGCCTCCGCGACCCGCGGCGGCGGATCCGCGATCTCCGCGCGGCGACCGACGCCGGGGCCGCGCGCCTCGATGCGGCGATGCGGCGTCGGCTCGTCTCCGTCCGTACGCGCACCGGCGCCGGCGCGCACCGGCTCGCCATGCAGCATCCGGGTACGCGGGTCGCGGCGCTCGCGCGCGCGGTCGCGCTCTTGCGCCATCGCTTGCACCTCGACGCGCGGCGGGCGCTCGCGACCGCGCAGGACCGGGTGGGGCGCGCGGCGGCTTCGCTGGACGGTCTGAGCCCGCTCGCGGTGCTCGCGCGCGGCTACAGCCTCGTACGGCGGGTCGACGACGGCGCGATCGTACGCGCGAGCGCGGCGCTCGCGCCCGGCGACGAGATCGACATCAGCTTCGCGGTCGGCTCCTCGCGCGCGCGCGTGCTCGCGCCCGCCCGCCGGCGCGCCGCGAAGCGTACCACCGGAGGATCCTCATGACCGAGACGAAACCCCAGAAGTTCGAAGACGGACTCGCCGAGCTCGAGGCGACGGTCGCACGGCTCGAATCCGGCGAGCTCTCGCTCGAAGACTCGCTCGCCGCGTTCGAGCGCGGCGTTGGGCTCGTGAAGTCCCTGAACGAGCGTCTCGGCGCGGTCGAGCAGCGCATCGAGATCCTCACGCGCGAGGGCAACGGCGCCCTCAAGGCGCGCCCGCTCGAGGCGGACCCGGAGTGAACGTCGAAGCCTACCTGGCCGAGCGCCGCGCGCTCGTCGACGCCGCGCTCGAACGGGCGCTCCGCCCGGGCGAAGGGACGCCGCCGCGTCTCCTCGAGGCGATGCGCTACGCCGTCCTCTCGGGGGGAAAGCGCGTACGCCCGATCCTCGCGCTCGCGGCGTGCGAGGCGGTGCCCGCCGACGGTCGGCGCGCGCTGCCGTTCGGCTGCGCGATCGAGCTGATCCACGCCTACTCGCTCGTGCACGACGATCTCCCCGCGATGGACGACGACACGCTCCGACGCGGCCGTCCGACGGTACATGTCCGGTACGGGGAGGCCCTCGCCATCCTCGTGGGCGACGCGCTTCTCACCGAGGCGTTCCGCGTCGCGGCCGAGGGGGCGCGCACGGCCGGCGTCGGCGCCGAGCACGTTCTCACGATGGTCGCGCGCATCGCGGCCGCTGCGGGCGCCGCCGGCATGGTGGGTGGTCAGGTCGCGGACCTCGAGGCGGAAGGCGGACGTCCCGACCACGCGACGGTCGAGGCCATCCACCGCCGCAAGACCGCGGCACTGATTTCCGCCGCGATCGACGTCGGCGCGCTCGCGGGCGGGGCCGACGGCGCGTGCCGTGAGGCGCTCGCGGAGTACGGGCGCGCGCTCGGCCTCGCGTTCCAGATCGCCGACGACATCCTCGACGCGACGGCGCCGACCGCCGTGACCGGAAAACGCGAGGGCGGTGACGTGGAGCACGGCAAGGCAACGTATCCCGCGGTGCTCGGCATCGACGGCGCACGCGCTGCCGCGCGGGAGCTCCTCGGGCGCTGTCTCGCGGCGACCGAGACCCTCGGCGAGTCCGCCGACCCGCTGCGCGCGATGGCGCGTTTCGTGGTCGAGCGCGCCAGCTGACTTCCCCAGGCGCGGGGCGATGGCGAAGGAGCGGGTCGACAAGCTCCTCGTCGAGCGCGGGCTCGCCCCGACGCGGGAGCATGCCCAGCGGTTGGTGATGGCGGGCCTCGTTTTCTCCGGCGACGCGGCGGTCGCGAAGCCGGGGACGCGGATGGCGGTCGGCGCGCCGCTCGACGTGCGCGGCGAGCCGCATCCGTTCGTGAGCCGCGGCGGCGCCAAGCTCGACGCCGCGCTCGGCGCGCTCGAGCTCGACGCTACGGGGCTCGTGGCACTCGACGTCGGGGCGTCGACCGGCGGTTTCACCGATTGCCTCCTCCAGCGCGGCGCGCGGCGCGTCTACGCGATCGACGTCGGCTACGGGCAACTCGCGTGGAAGCTCCGGACGGATCCGCGCGTCGTGAGCCGCGAGCGCACCAACGTACGCGACCTCGCGTGCGGCGCCTTCGACGAACCGATCGATCTCGTCACGATCGACGCGTCGTTCATTTCGCTCCGGCTCGTGCTTCCGGCGGTGCTGCGGCTCCTCGACGCGGACCGGCGCATCGTGGCGCTCGTGAAGCCGCAGTTCGAGGTGGGTAAGGGCGAGGTCGGAAAGGGCGGCGTCGTGCGCGACGCGGCCCGCCACGCGGAGGTTCTGGCGAGGCTGCAGCGCTCCGTGGCCGAGATCGGCCTGAGGGTGGACGCCGTCCTCGCGTCGCCGCTCCTCGGTCCCGCCGGCAATCGCGAGTTCTTCCTCGCGCTCACCACGACGCGTCCGCCCGCGCCCTGACCCGCGCCGGGATTCTCAGGCGGCGTGCGGATCGGCTCGCGCCAGGAGGTCGCGCACGGTGGCGCTCATGGCGGAGGTCGTGCGGCCGAACTCCGCGAGCGCCGCGGCGGTCGCGGGGAAGTCGACGTCCCAGCGCAGCGCGAGATCGACCCAGCGACGCTTGAGCGCCTCGAGGTCGGCGAGATCGACGCTGAGGCGCTCCCAGTGGTTGCGGCCGTCGCGAGGCGAGGTCGGGTCGGCCGGGTCGGCGTTGCCGGCGAGAGCGCGCAGCTCCGCGGCGACGCGGGCCGCCTGGGCGTCCGCTCGGTCGGCGAGGCCGACGAGGGTCGGGCCGAGCCGTGGATAGGGCACCCGGCCCGCGTGCCTCCGCAGTTGGGCCGCGATACGGCGGGCGTCGAGATACCCGGCCCTGAGATCGCCCGCGAAGCGGGCCCGAAGTGCCGCGGAGCCCTCGCCCGTCGCGCCCATGGCGGCGAGGTATCGGCGCCGTCGCGGCCTGTCAAACCGGCGGGCCCGAGTTTCCTTGCCGGACCGATTCGGGTAGAAGGGCCGGAGCCCAACCGATCGCGAGGAGACGCCGCGCATGGCCAGGATCACCGTCGAAGATTGTCTCGAGAACGTCGAGAACCGTTTCCAGCTCGTGCTGCTCGCCGCCAAACGCGCGAAACAACTCCTCAAGGGGTCGCGTCCCCTGCTCGAGAGCGACAACAAAGAGGTGGTGACGGCTCTACGCGAGATCGGCGCCGGCAAGGTCAAGATGGCGACCGAGGGCAAATCCGCGGCGGTGGCCGACCAAGCGAGCTGACCCCGCGTTCCGCCGGGCCGACGCGTCGGCGTGAGCCGATCCCGCGTCCGACCAGGCAGTGACGTCCATGGCGACACGCGATCTCTACGGTGAGCTCGGGGTCAAACGCAGCGCGACCGCGGACGAGATAAAGAAGGCCTACCGCAAGCTCGCTCGGAAGCACCATCCCGACGTCAATCCCGGGAACCGCGAGGCCGAGGAGCGCTTCAAGCGCATCTCGTTCGCGCACGATGTGCTCTCCGACGCGGAGAAGCGCAAGGTCTACGACGAGTTCGGTGAGGAGGGCCTGCAATCCGGCTTCGATGCCGATCGCGCGCGCGAGTTCAAGCGCGCTCAGGGGTCGGGGGGCGGCGGGTTCGGCGGCAAGGGCGGCGGCGCTCGCTACTCGAGCTTCGAGGACATCTTCGGCGACATCTTCGGCGGCGGGCGCGGCGCGGCGCTTGCGGAGCAGGGAGCGGACGTCGAGACCACGCTCGACATCGACCTCCTCGACGCGATCCGCGGCACGACGGCGACGGTGCAGCTCGCCAAGCCGGGCGAGTGCGCCGTCTGTCGCGGTACCGGTGGGCAGGGGCCCGGGACGACGTGTCCCGACTGCCGCGGTCGCGGGCAGGTCAAAATGGGGGGCGGCCCGATGTCGTTCGGCCGACGCTGTGAGCGCTGCGGCGGCTCCGGTCGGATCCCGTCCGAACCGTGTCCGGCGTGCCGCGGTCGCGGCATCACCGAGAAGCTCGAAAAGCTGAACGTGAAGATCCCTGCGGGCGTCGCCGACGGATCGCGCATTCGGCTCGCCGGGAAGGGGGGCGCGGGACGCGGCGGCGCGCCTCCCGGCGACCTCTACATCGTTGCGCGGGTCCGCTCGCACCCGCGCCTCGAGCGCCGCGACCGGGACCTCTACCTGCAGGTGCCGGTCACGATCGGCGAGGCGATGCACGGCGCCACCATCGACGTCCCGACGCCGGATGCCACCGTGAAGCTCAAGATCCCTCCGGGGAGCCAGAGCGGCAGCAAGCTCCGCCTGCGCGGCAAGGGCGTGCCCGCGATGAAGGGGGGCGAGCGCGGCGATCTCTACGTCGTCCTGCAGGTGCACGTGCCGCCCGATGGCGACGAACGCACGCGCGAGGCGGTGCGTGCCCTCGAGGCGAGCTATCAGGGGAGCCCGCGCGCGGGCTTCACGTTGTGATCATGTCGAGCAAGTACCTCCCGCTATCGGAAGCCGCGGCGCGCCTCGGGTGTTCCGCGGACTTCATCGAGAGCTTGGAGAGGGAAGGCCTGGTCGATCTGAAGCGAACACTCGACGACGTCGTCGTAATCTCGGCCGACGCGATCGAGCGCGTGCGCTTCATCGCGCTTCTCACCGAGGAGCTCGAGGTGAACTTGCCGGGCGCCGAGGTCATCGTGCACATGCGCGACGACATGATCGCGATGCAGCGGCAGTTCGAGGAGATCCTCGCGAGTCTCGTCGACGAGGTGAAGCGTGGCATCGCGAGCGGCGTCCGGCGGCCGCGGGGCGGCGAATGAGCCCGCGGCGCGCGCGCGGTCGCGCAACCGGCGTCTCGGCGCCCGCAGCAGGGTCCCATGCCGCGACCGAGCCGGTGCGCGATGGTGACGACGAGCGCGAGGTCGCGGTCGAGATCGTCCTCGACGACGCCCCCGACGCCGTCGAGCTGAAGTCCGATGCCGATACGCGCGGGAATGAGGGGTCCCGCAGTCCCGGGCGCGCGCCGGCGGACGCCGAGCCGGAAAGGGAAGAGCGCGGCGCGCTCGTCACGTACGATCCCCTGCAGCGCTACCTGCAGGAGATCCGCCGCTACTCGCTCTTGAGCCGCGAAGAGGAGCACGCCCTCGCCGTGCGCTATCAGGCCGAGGGCGACGTCGAGGCCGCGTACAAGCTCGTGACCGGGAACCTGCGCCTCGTCGTCATGATCGCACGCGAGTACCAGCGCTCGTTTCGCAACCTCCTCGACCTCGTCCAGGAGGGCAACATCGGCCTCATGGAGGCGGTGAAGAACTTCGATCCGTACCGCGGCGTCCGTTTCCCGTCGTACGCGGTCTGGTGGATCCGCGCGTACATCATCCGCTACGTCATCAACAACTGGCGCATGGTGAAGCTCGGCACCACCCAGGCGCAGCGGAAGCTCTTCTTCAACCTCCAGAAGGAGAAGGACCGGCTCGAGCGCGAGGGCTTCGTCGCCGGTCCCAAGCTCCTCGCCGACCGCCTCGGCGTGAAGGAGAAGGAGATCGTCGAGATGCAGCAACGTCTCGCCGCGAGCGATCTCTCGGTCGACACGCCGCTTCGCGACGGCGAGGACGCGACGATGCTCGACGTCCTCCGGAGCGACGCCGATACCGCCGAAGAGGCCGTCGCCGACGCCGAGTTCCGGACCCTCGTCGGCGCGCGCATCCGCGAGTTCGGGCAGATGCTGAAGGACAAAGATCGGGTCATCTTCGACCACCGCCTGCTCGCCGAGGACCCGATGACGCTCCAGGAGATCGGCGATCGCTACGGCATCAGCCGGGAACGAGTGCGGCAGATCGAGAACCGGGTGAAGCGGAAGCTCCGAGCGCATCTCGAGGAGCATTTTCCCGACCTGCGGGGCGTCGATCTGAGCTACGTCTGAACCGCGGATTCAGGCGAGGAGCGCGCGCGCCTCGTCGGACATCATCTCCGGTGCCCACGCGGGCTCGTCGACGAGGCTCACGAATACGCGGCCGATCTCGGGTATCCGGCGCGCGATCGTGCGGCTCGCGGTGTCGACCAGGTATCCCGATAGCGGGCACGTGGGCGACGTCATCGAGAGCTGCACGTGTACCGCATCCTCCTCGAGCGCGATGCCATAGACGAGTCCGAGGTCGACGACGTTCACGCCGATCTCGGGATCGATTACCAGCCGCAGCGCGTCGACCACGTCGTCAACGCGAGTCATGGAGCCTCCCGCGGACGACGGCGGCGATCGTGTTCGCGAAGAAGAGCGCGATCGCGGCGGCGTTCAGCAATGCGGCCCACTGGCGGATGCTCGCCGCGTCCGCGATGTCGGCGACCAGACGCGCCAGCAGCGAGGCGTGCAGCAGCGCGAGGTGGGCGTAGAAGGCGCGGTGGAAGGGGATGGCGACTCCGAGCACGGCGGGGAACACGATCGGCGCATGGCCGAAGATCATCGCGAAGACGAAGCCGAGGAAGACGGCGTGCAGCACGGCGTCGTACTGCGGCCCCGCGACCACGGCGCCGCCGCCGACCAGGAGTATCCCGGCGGCTGCCAGCCAGGCGTAGCCCGACAGGAGGCAGACCGCCGTGAATCGCGGCAAGCCGTGCTGTCGGACGGTGCGGCGTGCCAGGTCGTACCGTCCGAGCCAGGCGGCGAGCGCCGCGAGCGCGAGCCCGGTCGCGCGCGCGGAGGTCGGGCCGCCGACGCCGCCCGCCGCGACCGAGACGAGGAGGAGCGTGGCGACGGCGACGAAGCTCTCACGGCTGCCCCGCGCGGCCGGCAACAGGCGGGTGAGCTCGAGCCGCTCGGCGGCGATGGTCAGGACAAGGAAGGTCACCCACCACGACACGTAGGCCGGGCTCGCCGCGCCACCGAGCCAGAAGAGGTTGCCCACCATCCAGCAGGCGGCTCCGCACGTCATGACACCGAGGAAGAGCGTCGGCCGCGCCGCGACGACGCTGGTGAGCGCCGAGACGAGGACGAGGCTGCCGATCGTCGCCCCGGCCGGGGCGACGATGGCGGGCGCGCCGGCGACGTGGGCGAGGACGCCGAGGCCGCTCGCGATCGGACCGGCGTAGACCCAGGCGCGTCCGAGCGCGACCGCGCGTTCGAGCCCGATCAGGGTGCCGAGAAACCCCGCGATCATGAGCGGCCCGTGGTCGATCGGATACGCGGCGCCGGGACCGACGACCTCCCAGCCGATCCGGCGGAGGCCCGTGGCGATTCCGGCTGCGAGGGCCGCG
This sequence comes from Deltaproteobacteria bacterium, assembly GCA_020848745.1. NCBI lineage: Bacteria > Pseudomonadati > Myxococcota > Myxococcia > Deltaproteobacteria bacterium. The sequence goes on from JADLHM010000110.1 coordinate 36,234, forward strand.
AACGCGAGCGCGAGGACGGGAAGGCGATGCGCTTTCACGCCGGACGCGGCGAGCCCGTGCGCGGGGTGCGCGTCCGATCGCGTCGAGGCTGCGGCCCTCGCCATGCGTTGACGCGGGTGCAAGTTCCACACCGCGCGTCTCGTCGGTACCGTCGCGCGACGAAGCGCGCGCGCTTTCCCACCACTGCGAGCGGCTTTCGGGGCCGCTTCGCAGCCGTGAGAAAGAGCGGGAGGCAATGGCCTCACGCGGGAGTATCCGATCGAGAAGCTCCTGCGCGACGGCCGCGCGACGATGATCGGGGACGGTTGCTCGGAGCGGGGCCCTTGTTTTACCGGCGCCCGTGTGGAGTCTCTGCGGGGTGACCCGCGTCGACATCCCCGTGTCGCTCGCCGGCCTCGGTGAGCCGGCGGCGACCTCGCATCCCTTCTGGGGCCGCGCTTTCCGGCCCTTCTTCCTACTTGGCTGCGTCCAGGCCGCCTTTCTCGTGCCGCTCTGGACGGCGATGTGGCGCGGCGCGGTGCCGGCGCCCGCGTGGCTCACGCCACCGTGGTGGCACGCGCACGAGATGCTCTTCGGCTTCGTTGCGGCCGCGATCGCGGGCTTCCTGCTCACCGCCGCGCCGGTGTGGACCGGACGCCCGGCGCTCACCGGGGCGCCGCTCGCCGCGCTCGTGGCGCTCTGGGTCGCGGGACGGGCGGCGATGCTCGCCGCCGGCGTCCTGCCGCCCGCGCTCGTCGCGCTCGTCGACGGCGCATTCCTCCCGGCCGTGGCGCTCGTCGTCACGCGTACGGTGTGGCGTACCGGTCAGGTCCGCAACTACGGCGTCGTCGCCATGGTGATGGTCCTCGCGGCGACGAACCTCGCTGTGCACGCGCAGGCGCTCGATCTCGCCGACGCCTCCGCCGCCCGCGGTCTGCGGTGCGCGCTCGACCTCGTGACGGCGCTCGTGGTGGTGATCGGCGGACGGATCACGCCGGCCTTCACGGCCAACGCTTTCTTGCGGGCGGGCATCGACGCGGAGGTGCGGGGGTGGCGTTGGCTGGATCGCCTCGCCGTCGCGACGGCCGTGCTCGTGGTGGTCGGCGACCTCGTGGCGCCGGGGACCGCCGCGAGCGGAGTCCTCGCGGGCGCGGCGGCGCTCGCGGTCGGCGCGCGGCTCGCTGGATGGCGGAGCCTGCGCACCTGGCGCGATCCGCTCGTATGGTCGTTGCATGCCGGCATGGCGTGGGTCGTCGTCGGCTACCTGCTGGTCGCGGCCAGCAACCTCGGGGCCGCGATTGCACCGAGCGCCGGCGTCCATGCCCTCACGGCGGGCGCGATGGGCGCGATGATCATGGCGGTCGTGACGCGTGTGAGCCTTGGCCACACGGGTCGTCCGCTCGTTCTGCCACGCGGCGCGGCGGCCGCGTACGGCCTCGTCCACGCCGGCGCCCTTCTGCGCGTGTGCGCGGCGATCCATGCCGGCGCGGCCGGGACCCTCCTCGTCGCAGGGGGACTCGTCTGGGCGGCGGCGTTCGCCGTTTTCGTCTGGGTGTATGCTCCGATCCTCGTGAGCGCCCGCGCCGACGGGAAGCCGGGGTGATGTCGGTCACGTGGCGCGACCAGCGCCCCTTGCGGCGAATCCACGTGCGTGACGTCATGTGCGGATGAAGATGCCGAATCGTCCCCGCTACTGGAGCGTGATCGGTCCGATGCCCGCGGCGGAGCTGACCGCCACGTGCCGGATGCTCGAGGCCGTCGGCGTCGACGGCCTCTTCGCGCCGCAGGTGCTCGGGCCGCCGTGGATACCGCTCGCAGCGGCGGCGGCGGTGACCGAGCGCGTCCAGCTCGCGAGCGGCATCGCGATCGCGGCGGCGCGGAGCCCCTTCGAGACGGCGATGGCCGCACTCGACCTCGATCGCCTGAGCGGCGGACGGTTCGTGCTCGGGCTCGGGACGAGCGTGCTCGCGTGGACGCGCGGCATCTTCGGGTCGCCGGTCGAAAAGCAGGTCTCGCACCTCAGGGAGACGGTGGCCGCGATCCGGCACGTCATTGCCGGTGCCCACGCGGGGCTGGCGCCGTTCGAGGGCGAGTTCTATCGCGCGGACTTCCGGGAGCTCCAGCCGACGCCGCCTCCCGTGCGTTCCACCATCCCGATCTGGATCGCGGCTCTGCGCGAGAAGATGGTGGCCCTCGCGGCCGAGGTCGGCGATGGCCTCATCGGCCACCCGATGTGGTCCATCGAGTGGACGCTCGAGCGCATGCGGCCCGCCTTCGAAGCGGCGCTCACGCACGCCGGCCGGCGGCGCGCCGACGTCGAGGTGAACCTCTGGTACTGGGCTGCCCCCGGACCGGACGAGCGCCAGGCGCTCGACGATGCGCGGCCGACGATGGCGTTCTACGGCGGCGTCGCCCAGTACGAGCCGTTCTTCGCGGCCCACGGCTTCGCCGAGGTCGCGCAGAAGCTCCAGGCCGCCGTGCAGCGCGGCGACTACCGGAGCGCCGCGGCGCTCGTGCCCGACGACATGGTCCGGACCTTCGTCGCGGTCGGCGAGCGCGATGCGATCCGCGCGCGCTTCGCGGCGGTCGCGGAGTTTGCCGACTCCCTCTGCGTCGTGCCGCCGGTGTACGCGCTCGCGCCGGAACGGGCGATGGCGTACGGCGCCGGGATCGCCGAGGCGCTCTATGGGTCCTGATACGCCGGCGCCGGCCGATCTCATGCGCGCACGGCTCGGCGGATGCTATCGCGACGACGCCCCGTATCCCGCCGCCGTCGTGAACGTCACCAATCGGTGCAACCTCGCGTGCACGCACTGCTTCGTGTTCCGTGCCGGCAATCCCAACGAGGCGCCGACGTCGGTGCGCGACGAGATGAGCGACACGGCCGTCCTCGACACGCTCGTGCGCCTGCGCGACCGCCACGGGATCCGCACCATGCTCTGGATGGGGGGCGAGCCGCTCCTGCGCCGTGCGCTCCTGACGGCGGGCCTGCGACTCTTCGCGCGCAACGTCATCACCACCAATGGCACCGTGCCGCTCGTGGATTTCGGACCGGACGTCCTCTACGTCGTGAGCCTCGACGGCCCCGAGGACCTGAACGACGCGCTCCGCGGCGCCGGGACGTATCGGCGCGTCATGCGGACGCTCGACCGTCTGCCGTCCGGCTTCGCGACGCCGGTGCAGGTGCAGTGCGTGGTGACGCGCCGGAACGAGCATCGGCTCGAGGAGCTCGTGGCTGCGCTGCGTCGCACCTGCGTCCGCTGGCTCACCTTCAGTTGGTACGTCCCGCGACGCGACGACGCGAGCGGCGACGCGTGGCCGGACAACGCCGCCCGCGCCTGGTCGGTCGGCGAGGTGCAGCGGCTGAAACGCCTCCATCCCGGCTTCATCCGCAATTCCGCCGAGAGCCTTGCGCTCATGCTGCCGCCCGCGTGCGAGCGGGTGACGACCGCCTGTCCGGCGCAGGCGCACGTGCTGCCGCTCTGGATGGAGGGCGATCACTTCGCGACGCCGTACTGCTGCTACGGCAACGACGTCGACTGCGCCCGGTGCGGCGCATGGGTGGTCTTCAGCCTGGCCGCGAAACGCGCGGCCGCGGAGCGGGGCGGGGACGCGCCGGCGTGAAGCTGATCGAGGAGCTCCGTGCCGAGCACGAGCTGATCGAAGCCGTCGTCGGGGCGCTCCGCACGTGGGTCGAGCGGTACCTGGCCGGCGCGGCTGGCGCGGACGATGGCCTGCGCTTCGTGCGTTTCTTCCGCGTCTACGCCGCCGGGCTCCACCACGGGCGCGAGGAGGATCTGCTGTTTCGCGCGCTCGTCGGCTCGGCGTGCCTGCCCGACGCAGGTCCGATCGCCGTGTTGCGCGACGATCACCGGCGGACCGACGTCGTGCTCTCGCGGATCGAAGCGCTGGTGTCGAGCGCGTCTCCGCTCGACGAGACGCGCGCTCACGAGCTGCGGTGCCGCGCCGTCGAGTACTCGCACGCCTTGTGGCGGCACATCGACGCCGAGAACTCGGTGTTGTTTCCCGAGAGCGAGCCGCGCCTCCGGAGGGCCGGTGTCTTCGAGCTGCCGACTCGCCCGCCGACCGTCGAGGAGGACGAGGCGCACGACCTCGGCCGCGCGCTCGTGGCCGCCTACCCGCCGCTCCACGACCCCGAGGTCGTGCGCGGCGACGGCTGTGTCTGCTGCCCGGCCCTCGGCGAGAGCTGTCCCGGCCTTGAGCACGCGTGGTGGAGCGACTCGGAGTGGGAGGAGCTCGACGACCACCTCGGAGAGGGGTAGCGGCCCCGCCGCTCTTCACGATCGCGAGCCTTCAGGAGCCGGACCGTTCCTGCGGGAAGACGGCTTGCCGCCTCGGCCCGGCGGATGCCGTCCCCGCCCCGGCCGAACTCCCGGAAAACACTCCGAGAATGGGAATCGACGACCTTCGTCATGATGATCGCTGACGTTGGTCATAGGTGCATCACTAGCCCGTGCGTAGAGATGCCTCTAAGTATGGAGTCGTCTCTACGATTGTCGATGCCGGGGGCTCCGGGGCCCTGGCGCTCGAATCCATCGGAGGTGTCGCAATGACCGGAGGTGCCGCAATGACGTTGAGCCGGAACGCGGAAGCGGTGGCGCCGCCAGAGGCGCGCCCGACGGTGGTCGCCACCAAGCGCCTGTCCAGCAAGGAGGAGCCGCCCGGATCGGGCGAGGCCACCGGCTCCCGCGGCGCCATGCTGATGCGGTCGACCGGACTCGGGAAGGCGGAGCTCGTCGCCGAGATCGTCGGGCTGAGCCGCCAGGGTGACTACCTGATCATGGAGCTGCAGACCACCAAGCCGGTGCGATGGAAGATCCGCGGCGGTCTGAGCCACAAGGACCTGCGCATGCTCCTGCGGGCGATGATGAAGCGCTCCGTGATGTCGTTCCTGTTCAACGTCCGTGCGTGGTTCCGGGAGCCGGTACATCCAGGGGATTTCTGATGGCGGACCTGTCGTTCGACGCCGTCATCGTCGGGGGCGGTAACAAGGCGCTTCTGCTCGCGCTCTATCTCATCAAGTACGGCGGCATGAGCGTCGGCATCTTCGAACGGCGGCACGAGATCGGCGGTTGCTTGGCTACCGAGGAGCTCGCGGCTCCCGGCTTTCGCGGGAACACGCACGCGAACATCATCCTCCCCTGGTATTACGCGCCGATCTGGCGCGATTTCCCCCAGTTCTGGGACTACGGCGCGCAATGGGAGCAGCATACGTGCAGCGACGGATTCGTCTTCAAGGACAAGCAAAACTGCCTCGCGATCTACAGCGAGAAGCACGATCCCACGTGGGAGCGCACGGCGCAGGAAATCGCCCGCTTCTCGCAGCGGGACGCTGACACCTGGCGAAAGCTCCACGCGATCTCCGAATCCGAGGAGTACAAGCGCGTGCTCATCGACTCGCTGTTCTTGCCGGCGGAAGACCGGCTCACCGGCGCCGTCGAGGAACGCAAGATGATGATGTTCCCTGGGCTGATGGCCGCCGGCCTGGTTCCCGATTCTTTGTCCATGAAGGCGAGCGGCCTGCGCGCGGCCCAGGAATGGTTCGACAGCCCGGAGCTGCAGTCCTGCGTGCTGCGCTTCGCCGTGTCGTCCGTCATCGACATCAACGAGCCGGGCTTGGGCATGTACACGATGGGGATGGCGCTGACCCTGCCGACGATCGGCTTCAATCGCGGCGGCACGCATCAGATCGCGCACGCTGCCCATCAGATCCTCGTCCAGAGCGGATGCCGGTTCTTCACCAACGTGGAGGTGCAGCGCGCCGTCATCGAGAACGGGACGGTGACCGGCATCCGGCTCGCCGACGGCACCGAGGTCGCCGCCCGCAAGCTCGTGGTGAGCACGCTCTCGCCGCGGCAGCTGATCTTCGAGCTGATCGGCGAACAGCATTGCGACGCCACGTTGAAGAAGCGCGTCGACCTCCTGGATGACACGTTCGGCTGCCTGATGTGGTACAGCTTCGCGGTTCACGAGGCGCCGTCGTACGAGGCCGAGCGCTTCAACCCCGACATCCACGAATGCCAGTGGCTGGGAATGCAGCCGGATCCCGACCCCATGCACATCGCGCGCGAGTGCATGTACCAGAAGCTCGGGAAGTTCCCTCCGCTGGAGGATTATGCGCCCACGGTCGGCTGTCACAGCCTCGTGGATCCGGCCTTCGCGCCGCCCGGGAAGCACGTGGTGTTCAACGAGCAGCTCGGTCCGCCCGCCGGCGCGCACACCGAGAAGGAGTGGTTGGAGATCAAGAAGCGCTATGCGGACGAGCTGATCGGCCTCTGGCAGGACTACGCACCGAACATGACCTGGGACAACGTGATCGGCGTCGACACGAACACGTCGTATGACCACAGGCGAATGCGCAACCTGGGCATCAACGGAACGATGGCCGGCATCGATCGGTCCCCGTTCCAGATCGAAGAGAACCGTCCGACGCCGGAGCTCGCCAACCATCGCACGCCCATCAAGAACCTCTACGCCACGGGCGGCGCGTGGCACGTCGGATCCAATGCCGGCTCGACCGAGGCGTACAACTGCTACCGCGTCATCGCCAAGGACCTCGGGCTCGGGAAGCCGTGGGAGGAACCCGGCAAGGAAGAGCCCGATTCGCTCGTCGCGCAGCTCGCGATCGTGAAGCAGCGGGTACGGGAGGCGTGCCGCCGATAGGCGTCGCCGCGGCGAAGGTCCGAGACATGACGCAGACCTACGACGTCATCATCATCGGCAGCGGACCCAATGGGCTCGCGATCGCCGCCTATCTCAGCAAGGCCGGGCAGAAGGTTCTGTTGCTGGAGAAGCGCCACGAAGCCGGCGGCGGTCTCGCGACCGAACAGGTCACGATCCCCGACTTCTACCACAACACGCACGCCGTCTACATGATGATGGTGGACTACGCGCCGGTGTACCGGGACTTCGGCTTCGAGGAGCGCGGCGTCCGACACATCTATCCGGAGCTGCAGGTGGCGCTGTCGCTCGCCGACGGCCGCGCGCTCGCGATCTACCGCGATCTCGAGCGGACCTGCGCGTCGATCGCCGCGTTCTCGAAGCGCGACGCGGACAGCTACCGCGACATGCAGCGCGAGCACGGCGAGCTAATGGAGAACATCCTTGCGCCGCAGACCTACGTGCCGATGGATGCCGCGCCGCTGATGGCCGCCAAAGCGGAGCTGACGGAGCTCGGCCGCGTGCTGTCCGCGTACACCGACAAGACTCCCGAGGAGATCGTCTGCGAGCGGTTCGAGGACGAGCACGTCCGGACCCTGATGCTCTACATGGCGTGTCATTGGGGTCTCGACTACGCGCAATCCGGCGTCAGCTACATGGTGCCGATCTATCTCGATCGGATGCGCCACTACCGCCTCACGGCGGGCGGGTCGCACCGGGCGGCGAGCGTGCTGCTCAGGGCGACCTTCGAGCACGGGGGACAGATCCGGACCACCGCTCAGATCCGGCGCATCATCGTGGAGAACGGCGCCGCCACGGGCGTAGAGCTGGAGGATGGCACGCAGTTCCTCGCGGCCAAGGCGGTGGTGAGCACCATCGACCCCCATCAGACGTTCTTGAGGTACGTCGGGGAGGACGCGCTCGATCGCGAGTTCGTCGAGATGATCAATCTGTGGCAGTGGGAAAAGTGGAGCCTCTGCGTTCAGCATCTGGCGCTGGCCGAGCCGCCGCGATTCAAGGCCGCCGAGTCCTGCCCCGATCTCGATCGCGCCTTCATCCACGTCCTCGGCTACGAGAGCCTCGCCGATCTGAAGGGACACTGGGATGCCATGAGCGCGGGAACCCTGCCGGCCCAGGCGGGATTCAACTGCTGCTTCCCGAGCGTTCACGATCCGTATCAGGCGCCGCCCGGTCGCGCGTCGGGGTTGCTCTCGCAGATGGCGCCGTTCGAGCTCTGCGACGGCGGCTCGGAACGCTGGCTGAGCCACCGGTTTCGCGAGGAGGCGGCCGAGCGGCAGATCGGCGTCCTGCAGCGCTACGCCCCCAACGTCACCAGGGACAAGGTACTCTGGACCTACCTCACGACGCCCGCGGACATCGAGAACAAGTTCGCGAACATGGTGCGCGGGAGCTACAAGCAGGGGGCCTATCACCCGCTGCAGATGGGCTACCTCAGGCCGAATCAGGAGTGCTCGCAGTATCGCACGCCCGTGGAGAACCTCTATCTCGGCGGTGCGAGCGTCGCTCCCGGGGGCATGGTGCTCTTCGGGCCCGGCTACAACTGTGCCAACGCCATCGCCGAGGATTTCGGCATCCAGAAATGGTGGACGGAGCCGGAGTACGTCACGGCGGCAAGAGAGAACGGGTACGTCTAATGCAGGAGCGTGTATGAGCAAGGACGAGCGGTTCGACATCGTCATCATCGGCGCCGGTCCCAACGGGATGGCGACGGCCGCCTATCTCGCCAAGTGCGGCCTCAGCGTGTGCGTGCTCGAGGAACGCACGGAATGCGGCGGGGCCTGCGAAACGCAGGAGCCGATCCCCGGCGTGCGCATCTATCCGCACGCGGTGCTGATGTACGCGTCGCCGGCGCCGGGATTCGATCAGCTGGAGCTGCACAAGTACGGCTTCCGCATGACCTGGTGGCCCGGATACGGCGCCAACGAAGATACCGCCGCGCTGGCATGCACCGACGGGTGGCGGCCGATTTCCGCCCAGGACAAGATGGGATGGGCGAAGATCGGCGGACTCCTCGGCTCACCGCCGTTCACGCGGGAGCTGATGCGCGCCACTTTCTGGTGTCCGCCGCATCCTCGCGGGGTCGAGGTCACGGACGACAACGTGCCGTACATGCAGGTGTACAAGCAGCACCAGCCCGACATGTACACGCACGAGCTCCGGGAGATGACGATGCTCGATCTCCTCGACGAGCACTGCGAGACCGAGCACTTCAAGGCCGCCATGGCCTTCGCGGCGTGGGCGTCCGGAGCCGCGGGCCACTGGGAAGGCGTCGCGATTCCGGCGGCGCTGTGCGTGCAACTCCTCACGATGCCGAACACCGGGCAGAACAGCATCCCGCGGGGCGGCCTGCACGGCTATTTCCACGCCATCCATCGCGCCGCCGTGCACAAGGGGGCGGTCGTCCGGACGTGTTGTCCGGTCGAGGAGATCATCATCGAGGACGGGCGGGCCGTCGGCGTGCGGCTGCGCGAGACCGCGGCGTGGGGCGGACGAACGATCCGCGCCAACAAGGCCGTGATCGCGGCGATCGACGTGCACCAGGCCTTCCTCAAGATGATCGGCCCACGGCACCTGGACCCCGGGTTCATCCAGAAGATCCGGGACATCAGCCTGAAGAACCAGACCCTCTACGTGTCCGTCTTCCACACCAAGACGCAGCTGCGATTGAAGCCGACGTGGGCCCGGGACGAACGCGTGACGGGACCCAACAAACAGCCGTTCCTCGGCATCTACCCCTGCGACTCGCGCGAGATCTACTACGAGAACGTCGCCGACGTGGACGGCCGCAAGGGACAACCGACGGTACCTCCGGAGCGTGCGATGTGGTTCCAGGCGCCGCCGCAGAACTTCGATCCGACCGACTGCCAGGCGAACTACCCGCCCTCACGCGGCTACATTTCGCAATCGTACGAGATGGCGGTCACGTCACCCGACTACCATCAAGAAGGGGAAGACGCGCCGGACAAGTACAAGGCCGAGATGGATGCGTACATGCGGAAGTCCTACGGCCAGATGCTGGACGGCCTCGAGGACGACAACGTCATCCACCATTGGAGTGCCACCGGTCGCGACGTGGAGTTCCGTAACTCCGGCATCATCGGCGGTACGTGGTGCGGCAGTCGCCACGACGAGGACCAGCTGTGGACGAATCGACCGATCCCCGAGTTGGCGCGCTACCGGACGCCGATCGAGGGGCTCTATCACGCGCATCAGACCTCGGGGCACCCCGGCGGGCTCTGCCTCATGGCCATTCCCTACAACCTGATGCACATCCTCATCGAGGACGGCATCGCCGAGCCTGGTGACTGGTGGTACGCGTCGCCCTGGTACATTCCGGAGCAGGGCAAGATTTCCGCGCGCCGCGGCTGACGCTCGAGAAGGACGAGGCCGACGATGCCAAATTTCAAGTACACCTCCGAGTTCACCTTCGACCCGAGCAATCCCTTCGGGCACATGCAGGAAGAGTTTCCGCGGGAGAGCGAGTTCGACGTCGTAATCATCGGCGCCGGTCCCAACGGTCTCATCGCCGGCGCCTACCTCGCCCGGGCGGGCCTGAGCGTCGCCGTCTGCGAGCGTCGCTTCGAGGCGGGTGGCGGTCTGGCCACCGAGGAGAACCTCTACCCCTGCTACTCCTCCAACCCGCACGTGCTCTACCACATGATGGTGGACTACATGCCGGCGATCCGGGACTTCGAGCTCGAAGCGCCCGCGGTGACGTGGATCAAGCCCAATCGCCAGACGGGGATGCTGTTCGAAGACGGCTCCTCCGTGCTCCTGGCCCGCATGACCCAGGACACCAAGGATTCGATCAGCAAGTATTCCTTCAAGGACGCCGGCACCTTCGGCCGGGTGATTCGCGATTGGCGGCGGATCGTCGACGACATCATCGCGCCCGCCACCTACATCCCGCCCATGGCGCCGATCGAGATCACCATGGCCATGCAACGCACCAAGGTCGGGCAGCAGATGCTGGAGCTCGGGGAGCTGAGCCCGTTGCAGCTCATCACGGAGACCTTCGAGCACGACAAGGTCCGTGCCCTGATGCTGTACGCGACCTGCATGTGGGGACTCGACCCGCGCGAGACCGGCCTCGGCTTCATGGTTCCGCTCATGCTCGATCGCGCCATGAACAAGTGTTACTGCTACGGCGGCTCCCACAAGTTCGGGAGCGCGCTGGCGCGACAGGTCGTAAAGTACGGCGGCGTGATCCTCGACGCCGCCACCGTCGACCGGATCATCGTCGAGAACGGCCGCGCGGTCGGCGTGCACATCGTGCACGAGGATCGCGTGCTGCGAGCCAAGGCGGTGATGTCCACGCTGGACCCGCATACGACGTTCCTCGACATGGTCGGCGAGGCGGCGCTGCCGACATCGCTCCGGGACGCGGTGAAGGGGTGGGCGTGGGACAAGTGGAGCTTCAACACCCTCCACATCGCGGCCGACGAGGCGCCCAAGTACGTCACCGACGATCCGTGGATCAACGAGGCGTTCGCCACCGTCGTCGGCATCGAGGGCGTCGAAAGCCTGCTCACCCACTGGGACAACGTCACGCAGGGCAGGCTCGACCTGAACAACTTCGGCGGCCACTCGACCTGCGAGAGCCTGTTCGATCCCACGCTGAGCGACCGTCCGGGAAAATTCGTCTCGATGTTCCAGATCCATGCGCCCTACGGGCTCGAGGGCGGCTGGGTGAATCGTCGCGACGAGATCAAGGCGGCCATGCTCGCCAAGTGGCAGAAGGCGGCGCCCAATCTCGCCGGCACGATCATCAGCACGGCGATGGAGGACCCCGAGGAAATCGAGATCCGCTTTCCGAACATGCGGCGCGGGTCGATCAAGCACGGCGACTATCGGCCCTTGCAGATGGGGTGCTACCGGCCCAATCAAGAGTGCTCGAGCACCGCCACGCCGATCGAAGGCCTCTACGTTTGCGGGGTCTCGACCTATCCCGGAGGCCTCGTCCTCGGTGGTCCGGGGTATCTCGGTGCCAACCGTGTGGCGGAGGATCTCGGCGTCCCGAAGTGGTGGAAGCCGACCCCGGTCATGGAACGGTACATCAAGACGTACCTCGAATGATGGATTCCACGGAGCGGACATCCCTTGCGGCGCAATTCGAGCGCCACGCGGACGAAGAGGGGAAGATCCTGGCGGAGTATCGCGTCCTCGCCGAGAAGCTCGGAAGCGGCGCCGCGGGGAACCTCGTGAGCCACATCTTGACCGAAGAGGAGCTCCATCACCTCCTCTTGCGGACCCTGGCGACGTGGCTGCGTGCGGCCCCCGCGGAGCACGCGCGCGCGATTCCACCGGAGGCCGATCGTGCCGAGTTGCTCCGCCTGACGAAGCTCCTCCGCAAGCACGAGCTCGAGACCATCGAGGCGTGCCGCGACACCCAGGCGCGATTGGCTGGTGCCGGCGACGACGGCGCAATCGTCGGCATCTTGCTGGAGGCCATGACCATGGATAGCGAGAAGCACCATCGGTTGCTCGGCGCCGTGGAGCGGATGCTGACGAGCTGAGGAGATCCGCCAATGGATGCACGGCACTACGACGCGATCGTGATCGGGAGCGGCCCCGGTGGCCTTTCGTGTGCGACGCTCCTCCAGAAGCGAGGCATCGCCACCCTGTTGGTCGAGAAGAACGGCTTCCTCGGCGGCAAGATGGTGAGCGTCAAGAAGGACGGCTACGCCTACGACCTCTTTCCTCACGGGCAGGTCCCCATGCGCCAGCCCGCCTTCGAGTCGATCTTCGTAGAGCTCGGTGTCGGTGACGAGTTCCGGCCGGCGCTGCAGCCCGACGACACGCGGGACGTCATCAAGATCTGCTACCGCCGCCGGGACTGGAAGGACTACAAGCTCGCCGCGCAGTCGCAGGCGATGACCGACGCCACCCCGTTCTTTCGGCTGTGGGAGATCGACGAAGAGGCCCAGCAAAAGGTCGTCGCGATCATGGCCGAGATCGCGACGATGCCCGACGAGCAGGTCGATACGCTCGACGGCGTCAGCATGCACGAGTTCCTGGCGCGCCGCGACACGCCGGAGGCGCTCTACAGCTACATGGCGTTTCACGCCAACGCGTCGCTTGCCGAGCCGATCGATCTCGTGGCGGCATCGGAGCAGATTCGCATCCTCAAGCAGATCATGCTGCAGGGAGGAGGCGGCCAATACAAAGGCGGCTTCGGCTTGCTCACCGACGTCATGGCGCGCGAGTTCGAAAAGAACGGCGGTGTCATCGTCCGCAGCGCCAAGGTCGAGAAGATCATCGTCGAGGACGGCGCCGTCACCGGCGTGACGACGACGAAGGGGACGTTCGCGGCACGGGTCGTGGTGAGCAGCGCCGGCATCCAGCCGACGGTCCTGAAGCTGGTCGACGCGCAGCACTTCGATCGCAGCTACCTGAACTACATCAAGGGACTGGCTCCCGGCTGGGGATTCACCAGCATCCGCTACTTCCTGAACAAGCCCGTCATGGACGTACCCATGTACGTCGCCTACTCGGACGACAGTTGGTGGAACATGGAGCGCTTCCGGCGCGTCAAGGAGGGTCGGATTCCCGACGAGGTGATCCTCTTCATGTGCAACCACTCTTTCTACGACGAAGAGGCGGCGCCGCCCGGCAAGCAGGTCCTGGTTTCCGGGACCATCTGCTCACCCAATCCCGAAGCCGAGGAGATCGCGGGATTGTGGAAGCGCATGGACGAGCAGATGGTGAAGTTCTTTCCGGAGATCTGGAACGCGATCGAACGCAAGGAGTACGCCGGGCCGCGCGACATCAGCAAGATGACCCGCGACGGCGTGCTCCCCGGTCAGGGCGGCGAGTGCGTCGGCCTCGGGCAGATCGTCGGCCAGTGCGGCAAGATGAAGCCCGACCCGGCCGCACCCATTCGCGGCCTCTACTACGCGGGAGCCGATGCCGGTGGTGCCGGTATGGGCACGCATCAGGCGGCCTGTTCGGGGATCGAGGTGGCGCGGTTGGTCGGACACTTTCTCAACAAGCTCCACAAGACCCAGTAATCCCGTTCGGATTGCGAACAGAGCGAGGTGTGAGATGGCAGAGACATCGTACGACGTGATCGTGATCGGAGCGGGCTTCGGCGGCAGTGCGTGCGCCGGTCTGCTGGCAAAGCGCGGGCTCCGGGTCCTCCTCGTCGAGAAGAACGCCAGGGCCGGCGGCAAGGCGATGAGCCTCAGCAAGCACGGCTTCACCTACACCGCGTGGGTCGTCATCGGCGCCCCGGTGATCGGCAACCTCTACGAGGCCGTAGCGAAGGAGCTCGGCGTGGAGGATCTCGTCCAACTGGTCACGCCCGGCGCTCCCGCGAGCCTCTACAAAACCTCGTCGGGCGCGTACACGCGGGTGCCCGACATGCCCGTCGGACAGACCGACCCGATGCAGATCTTCGACTGGCTCGAGGTCGCGCCCGCCGATCGGGATGCGGCCCTGATGTTCTTCGCCGGACTGACGATGATGCCGCCCGAGGAGATCGCGAAACTCCACGGCGTCAGCTTCCAGGACTGGATCGAACGTCAGCACATTCCGCGTTCGCTCTACGCGTTCCTGGTGAGCAATTGCTGCGACGGCATGTTCATGGTGCCGGTCGACCAACTGGATGCGGCGGAGGCCATCGCGAGCCTGCAGGACATGTTTCTCCGGCACGGAGGCATGTTCTGTCGAGGCGGCTTCGGCCGTGTCGCCGAGGCGTATTGCGAGGCGGTGCGCCGCTTCGGCGGCACCGTGCTGATGAAGACCAAGACCGAACGCATCCTCGTGGAGGACGGCGCGGTCGCCGGGGTCGTCACCAGCGCCGGGACGTTCCGCGCCCCGATCGTCATCAGCAACGCCGGCCTGCAGCCGACGGTCCTGAGATTGCTCGGCGAGCGAGACTGTCCGCCCGAATACCGGGAATACGTCGAGCGTCTGGTCCCCTCGTGGTCGCTGCTCGGGTATCGCTATTTCCTGCGCCGACCGGTGATCGATGCCGCGTTCGGCGTGGTGTTCTCGGACACCAGCCCGTGGACTCTCGATCGGCTCGAGAAGGCGCATGCCGGCCAGGCCTCACGTGAAGGCGTCGTCTACTTCGAGGTTCCATCGAACTACGATCCGGAAGCGGCTCCCGCCGGCAAGCAGATGGTGCTGACGGGCTCCTTCTGCCCGCCGAGTCCGCAGATGACGCGCGCGGAGATCGAGGCCTGGGCCCAGGCCGGGGAGGACGTGATCTTCAAGGCGTTCCCCGCGCTGGAAGACGCCATCGAGGAGAAGGAGCTCTACACGCCGAAGGACGTCTCCAACCTCACGCGCGAGTCCGCGATCCATGGCCACGGCGGCGAGACCATCGGCCTCGGGCAGATCGTCGGCCAGTGCGGGCCGAGCAAGCCGTCCATCCAGGCTCCGGTTCGCGGCCTGTTCGTCGTCGGCTGCGACGCCGGTGGAAGTGGCGTCGGGACGCAGCAGGCGATCGCCTCGGGGAGGAACGTCGCTGAGGCCGTGTTCCGCCACCATCACGCGTCGCGGGCCGCGTGATGGTCCGGCGCGATGGTCAATCCACCGGCACGGGCTTCGGGCTCACCGTTCTCCAGCCGCCACGTCAGTGCCGACGCCGCTGGTCACAGCAACGTCGGCACTGGCGGTAGCAGGTAACCGGTGCCGAAGGTCCCGAGTGCTTCGGCGAAGAAGATCAGCCGGGTCGCGCGCGGGGGAAAGACGAACGAGGTGAAGCGGATGCTGCCGCTCGAGCCGCCGACGTCGGCGCCCACGACCGTCGCGAGGTTGGTCACCACGACGCCCGTCGCCGTGAATCCGGTGTCGGCGATCGTGGATCCGTCGGCGCCCGCGGCGAAGACGTTCCAGTCCGTCGCGCCGACCTGCGCGCGGAGCGGCAGGCCCGAGACATCCTCGAAGTTCACGAAGATGAGCTGGTCGCCCCCGAGATCCGAGGAGGCGAGATCGTCCGGGTTGTAATAGGCGGAGAGATCGAGGCCACTCGGGAGGATCGGCCGCAGCGAGACCATCTGGTTGTCGATGGTGGCGCCGAAGTCGGGAAAGCTGTCGTCGGCGTTCACGGCCGAGCGCGCCGCGGCGGGGGCGCCCCACGCCGAGCCGGTCGCGAGATTCGCGACCGTGAAGTTGCCGGTGAGGGCGGCGCTCACGATGGCCGTCCCGACCTCGTTCACGCCGGTTGCGAAGGCGGCGCCGGCCTGCGCGGGGAGACCGCTCGCGCGCAGCTCGCCGACGTCGAGCACGCGGAGCCCGAACGCGGGCAGGGTGATCGTGTGGGCGAACGGCACACCGTCGAAGCCGGGCGCGTAGAAGAGCACCGTGACCGTCAACTCGCCCGGCATGACGTTCCGCACGGTGAGAAACGTGGTGAAGTTCTCTCGCGCGTCGTAGTAGAAGACCAGCTGGTCGCCCTGGGTATCGGGCCGCTCGAGCGCCGCCGGCGCTGGAGGGATGAATGCTTCGACCTGCGAGGTCCATCCCAGGAGCCACCACGCCACGAGGGCCAACACCGTCCGTCTCCGCATACCGCCTCCTCGCCGATGGAGTGTCCGTGAAGCGCCCCCGCTGCCGTCGCCGGGCGGCTGCGGACACGCCTTCACGGATCTCGAACAGCCCTAACCGAGCACGTCCCCGGCGTCTAGTGAGATGAGGTCCATCATGCTTCGGGCTGACGTTCTTCGCGATGGCGGCGATGCTCTTTCGGCTCACCCCGAGTGCGAGTAGAGCCACAAGCCAAACAAGGCCGCGCTCAGGAGCACCAAGGCCTCACAGCAAGCGATGAAGACGATGAGGCGCTCCCCCGTCCGGGCCTTCGGTTCGTCCGGATCGAGCAGGAAGCCGCGTTCCGTACGCTCGACTCCGAACCAACGCGACCATCGGCTTCCCGCCATGCCGCGGTCCTACCCGGAGCCGCCGACGGAATCCGCGGCGCGGACGTCCACGCCGTACGTCGGCGCGAGCCGCTTCACCGCTGCGCGGCGGCCGACGCCTGCAGGCCCGACGCCGGCTCGTAGGCGAGCACCTCGACCAGGAGGACCCGCCGGCGGGTCGTGCCGACGGTCCGGCGATAGCGGACGAGCCGCCCCGTTTCGGGGTCGAACTCGGCGCGCAGGTCGACCGCCGGCGTGTCGCCGACCGCCTCGATGGTCGTCCAGCGGAGATCGGTCTGTAGCAGGTCGAAGATCCCCTGGACCGAGTAGTCGTCGCGCTCCCGGTCGGCGCCGCCGACCGGGTGGCCGTCGCGGGTGCGCTTCACGAGGGTGCCGCCCGCCACCTCGATCTCCCATACCTCCACCGGAGCGCGTGGCGGCCGCACCCGCACGACCGCGCGATAGGAGCTGGAACCGTGCGCCTGCCAGCGCTGGCGGGCCGCCGCCAGCGACGCCTCGGTCAACGGCTCCATCGGGGGCGGCCCGAGCAGTGAGCAGCCGGCGAGCAGCAGCAGGACGGCTCCCCATGCCGTCCTTGCCCGCCGGCTGGTCGTCGCGTGACCAGGGCGTGCCGTGCCTGAGTCGGTCACGCGAACCTCCTTACTTCACTTCAGGACGTCAGGGCGTGCTCGATCTCTTCCTCGTGGGCGGCCCAGTCCTTCTCGTAGACCGTCCATTCGCCTTCCTCGAGCTCGAGCTCACGAACGAGCACGCGGCCCCTCGACAGGATGAACCAGAGGAGAGGCAGGACGCCGCCGAAGAGGAAGATGACCCCTCCGATCGTGCGCAGCCAGGTCAACTTCACCCACACGGGGCCGGTCACGAAGTCGTTGGTCCGGGCGTACCAGAACCCGTGCGTCACGACCGCCGCCATCTGATACAGACCGACGGGAAACAGATCGAGCACCATCATCAGCACGAGTCCAGCCTGGAGCGACCAGAAACTCGTCCGGAGGAGCTTCTCGTTCCAGGCGGCGCGCGGGAACAAGTGCTGGCAGCAGAACAGTACGCCAGCCAGGGCGATGTTGCCCTTCACCCCGAACATCGCGGCGTGGGCATGATTGTGCGTCAGGTACGTCCCGTGCTCGAAGTAGTTCACGATCGGAAGGTTGATCAATGAGCCGAAGACCCCCGCGCCGACGATGTTCCAGAAGTTGCATGCGAGGATGAACAGCCACACGCCTTCCATCACGAATTTCTGCTTCCCTTGGGCCCTGTGCTCGCCCGCCCGGAGCTTCTCGTTCCGCATGCGCCACGCGTCCAGCGTCATCAGCAGGAGGGGCAGCACCTGCATGGTGGAGAAGACGCTCCCGAGCGCGATGATGCCCGTCGGCTTGGCGATCCAGTAGAAGTTGTGGGAAATGCCGACGATCGCCGTGATCAGAAACATCATCACGGCCAAGAAGATGACCCGTTCCGCCATGGAGCGGTTCAACAGTCCCATCTGCACGAGCAGATAGGCGACGATGCAGGTCGTGAACACCTCGAACGTGACCTCGACCCACATGTGCACGGTCATCCAGCGCCAGTAGTCCGTGATGGCGAAGTTCCCGCTCGGCGTCGCGCCGAGCCCGAAGAACAGGAACAACACCATGATGCCGCTGCCGTAGAACAGCCATGCTGGCACCGACCACATGTTCTGCTTCGTGATCCACGGCCGCACGCCCCGGTAGATGATCGCGATCCAGAGTACGAACGAGGCGAGCATCAGGATGTGCCAGAAGCGGCCGAGCTCCATGAACTCCCAGCCCTGGCTCCCGAGCCAGTACGACGCGGTGTCGCTCATGTATCCCATGTGTCCGAAATAGATGCCGAACAGCGCGCCGGCGCCGACGATCACGCAGAGCGCGAACAGCAAATTGATCAAGAAGCGCTGCCCGTTCGGTACGCGCGAGAGCCGCGGCAAGAAGAAAATCGTGTAGCCGACCCAGCACATGAAGAACCAGTAGATCTGCAGGATCGTGTGCCACGCTCTGGTCACCGTGAAGGAGAAGGGGACGCCGAGAACCTTGACGATCGCCGTCCCGGGTCCGCCGCTGACGAAGTCCTCGGCGCTCAGGATGCCGGCGAGGACCTGGGCCAGGAAGAGGATCACGGCGAACGCGAAGAACTTGTAGGTGGCGCGTTGCGTGGGTCGAACGAACTCGTAGCCGCGCTCCAGCTCCGCGGTCGTCAGCGTTCCGCCGTTGGCGCCGTTGAACGGATCGCCGGGCAACTCCTTCATCTGGCCGTAGACGTAGAGCACCAGCATCGCCCCCGCGAACAGCACCAGGATCGACAGGAAGCTCCACATCACGGTCGGCGTGGTCGGCACGTTCCCGGCGTCGGGATCGTACGGCCAGTTGTGCGTGTAGCTGTAGGGCTCACCCGGCCGCTTGGCGCCGGAGACCCAGCCGCCCCAGAAGAAGTATGCGGAGAGCGCCCGCAGGTCGTTCGGGTCGGTGATGTAGTTCGCCAACCGGAACTTCGCCGGATACGTCGGGTCCGTGAACACCCGCGCATAGTGCGTCTGCAGATCCTGATACGCGCGGATCTGGGCGTCGTTGATGCGGATGACGCCCGCGGCCTCGTCGTAGCCGTTCTCCTTGATCTCGCGCTGCACCCGCACCGCGATCGCGTCGCGGTCGGTTTGGCTCGAGGTGCCGCCGCTCGCCGCTTGGGCCTCGTAGAACGACCGCATGGAGACGACCGTGTGGTGCAGGGCCTCGGCGGTGAAGTCCGGTCCCCGTTCCGCGCCGTCGCCCCAGAACGATCCCCAGGACATCAGGCCGCGGATGTGGAACAGCTCCTGTCCGCGCAGGATGTCGGAGAGCGGGATCACCTCCTTGCCGGTGCTGGCCGACACGAACGGAACGCGCGGCGGAGCGCTGCCGTACGTCCAGGTGCCGAGAGCGATCAACCCGAGCAGGCTGACCGCGGTGACGATCGCGAATTGGGTCAGCCAATTCGGCTTGGCGAGCATCCATTTGCCGAGGTTCTGCCTCGTCCGGGAGTTTCGGGTGCGTGCTTTCACGTCAGTGTGCATGTGATGATCCTCCTCACGTGTGCGTCACTGTGGCGGGGCTCACGACGCGAACGCCGTGGGCACCTCGGCGGCGCCGTTGAAGAAGCGCTGCAGGCTCTGGTTGTACCGATAGAAGGCGTCTACCTCGAGTTGATCCGGTCCGCTGACGCGCATCGGATCGTCGGGGAACGTCAGGTAGTTGAGCGTGTGCGTGAGGTCGGGCCCGGCGTTGGCGCGGATGTTCTCGATCATCTCGCGCCAGGTCTCGAGCGAGGCCTCGAGCACGAAATGCTCGGACGTCGCTTCCTTCAGGTTGGCCAGCTTCCGCACCGAGGATGTCTTGAAGCCGTCGAACCCGACCTCGTAGAGCTGCGTGCCCGCGGGAGCCTCGACCTGGACCACCATCGTGCACTCGAGGGGGCCGAGTTCGCGGTACCCTGCTTCGTCCTGGTCCATGCGGCGCGCGAGCGCCTCGAACCACTGCGTCGACGGAAACAGCGTCGTGTCGGTCATGGGATGGTCTCCTCCTAGGCAGCGAGATCTTCGTACGGGATCTCTTTGGGTATGGTCAGGCGCGGCTCGCGATCGAGCCCCGCGATCTCGAGGCGACGCAGGTATTCCTTCACCTGCTTGGCGTAGATGAACGCCATGCGCTGCATGCCGAGCTCGATGTTGGCGAGCCCGCCGCCCGCGAGGATCGCGCGCGGCTCCGACGTTTGCGGTTCGAGCGTGAGCGTGAAGATCGCCTGCTCGCCGAGGTCGAGGATCTTGTGCACCTGCTCGGCGCGGTCGGGATGGCGCTCGAGGAAGTACTTGAGGTGCTTCACGCCGTAGGCGACGTGGCGCGCCTCGTCCTGCATGCAGAGGCGGAAGATCGCCTTCTCAACCTCGGTCGGGGCGAGGAACTCACCCTGGCGGAAGAGTGTGAGGACGAAGCCCTCGCCGAAGATGTGCATGAGGGCGCTCGCGGTCGTGTAGTCCGGCGCCTCGAGGATGGTCGCGAGGAGCTCCTCCTGGCCGGGCGACGCCATCAGGAGGCCGCCGCCGTTGGCGAGCGCGCGCTTGCGGAAGACGTCGAGGTGGCGCGCTTCGTCGAAGATCTGGCTCGCGAGGAAGAGTTTCACCTCGTGGAAGTCGTGGTTGATCCGGCAGAGCCACTTGGCCGGCATGTCGCCGGCGACGAACTCGACCTCGGTCAAGCCCGTGCACATCTGGCAGACGGCGCGCTCGATGTCGTCGGGGAGCTTCTGGAGCTTGTCCCACGGGACGTCGGTGACCGAGTTCCACTGCCGAACGACGGCCTCGTCGTAGAGCAGGCCGGCGTTTTCCGCCCAGACCTCGGACATCTCGTTCATCGTGTACATGGGGAGGGACCGGGTGCCGGGCGGCACTTCGCAGCCGCGCGGTGCCATGCTGCCGTGCTCCGAGCCGTGCTCGGGCACCTGTCCGTAGTAGCCCGTCTCGATGTCGCGCATACGGAGCCCCGTGGGGCCCGCCGTGGCCTGGTGTCCCCATCCCGCGGGATTGGCCTGCATCCATTTCAGGTCGAAGTTGCCCTTCGCCATGTCTCGCATGCGGTCGAGTCCGACTTCGACGGTCGGGGTGTATTTCCCTGGGGGGTAGTTGCTCATCGTGGCCTCCTGTTAGTGTGTGCGTTGACCGCCGCCGCGGCGCGCCGCCGCGAGAGCAGGATGTCTGCAGGGTCCAGCGTACGGATCACTGTGCAGCCTTCCTACCGGTTGGACGGCTGCGCGGGATGACGTCGGTCATGGTTCACGATGACGCATCGCCACGGGGTGGCCGACACGGGGCAAGGAGGACTCCGTGGCGGTCCGTGGTCAGGTCATCCCGCCACTCCCGACGCGAACGGCGCCCCCGTGCCCCCGCCGATGCCGTGCTCGGTGCGCCGGATGATCTCGTCCTGCATCTCGGGTGTGAGGTCGCCGAAGTAGGCGCAGTAGCCAGAGATGCGGACGAGCAGGTGTGGATGCCGCTCGGGGTGGGCGCGGGCTTCACGCAGGACCGCGGTGTCGAGGACGTTCGTCTGGAGCTGCATGCCGCCGCGACGGAAGTAGGCGCCGAGCAGGGCGACGAACGCGGCGCGTCCGGTGTGACCGCGGAGCGTGTGCGGATCGAAGCGCGCGTTCAGGTTGGCGCCGTTCCGGACGCGGCCGAAGTCGATGCGGTTCACCGAGTTGAAGAGGGCCGTCGGCCCCGCGCGGTCCATGCCGTCGGCGGGTGCGATGCCCGACGCGAAGGGCGCGCCGCGACGGCGGCCATTGGCCGACGCACCCGTCCGGCTGCCGAAGTACTGGTGCGTCGTCATCGAGTAGAGCCCGGTGGTGTAGGGGCCGCCACGTGTGTTGGCGTACGCGCCGAGCGCGCGGGTGAAGGCGTCGACGACGTACGCGGTCCACGCGTCGGTCTCGGGCCGGTCGTTGCCGAACTTCTCGAGTCGGCGGAGGTATCCGCACAGCTCGTCGTCGGGCAGGTCGCGCTTCAGCTGATCGACGAGCGCGGGCAGCCCGAGCCGCTCGTCCGCGAAGACGGCACGCGCGATCGCGTGGAGGCTGTCGCCGGTGTCGCTGGCGCCGACGCCCTGGATGCCCGACCCGTTGTAGACGGCGCCCCCGGCCGTCGAGCACGTGCCTTGCTCGACGCACCCCGCGAGCAACATGCTGGTGAGGGGCGTCGGGTGGAACTTCCGGTGCGCGCGCTCGACGGCCTGCAGATCGCGCACCAGGCGGTCGACCTGGAAGGCGAGCTGAGTCTCGAAGGCCGCGCGCACGTCGTCCATCGTTCGCAGCCGCGACGGGTGCGGCGTGCGTGGGCCGCTGCGGCGGCGCATGCCGAAGCGCCGCCCCTCGTTCAGCGCCAGCTCGAGGACGATCGGGAGATTGAAGAGCGCCGCGTCCGTCGAACCGAACGTGCGGCCCGGCGCGATTGGCTCGACGCACCCGCAGATCGCGTAGTCGTGGGCGTCGTCGTCGGCATAGCCGTTTGCTCGGAGCGCGGGGACGATGACGGCATCGTTGTAGAGCGCCGGAGCGTTGGCGCCGCCGCAGAGCACCTCGGCGACGCGCTCGACGTAGGCGCGTGGCGCCTCCGCGTGCAGGCGCGCGTGGAAGTTCGGTTGGCGCATGCGGAGCTCGTCGGCGAGCTCGAGGAGGACGTAGGTGAGCTCGTTGGTCGCGTCCCGTCCGGCGCGGTCGGTCCCGCCCATCGTGACGGCCTGGCCGCTCATGAGGCCGCCGTGCATGCGGGTCGCGGTCTCGGAGAACACCGGCACGACCTCGCAGAGCTTGATCGCGAACGCCGCCAGCCACTCCTTGGCGCCCTCGCGGTCGAGGACGCCGCGCGCGCGGTCGCGCAGGTAGTAGGGCATCAACAGCTGATCGAGGCGCCCCGGACTGATGCCGTTGTCGAGGCTCTCGAGGTTGAGGGCGATCTGGGCGAACGTGATCGACTGCACGGCCTCGACGAACGACCGCGCGCCGAAGCGCGGCACGCGGCGGCAGGTCGCGGCGACGAGGCCGAGCTCTGCGCGCCGCGCCGTGTCCGTCTCGTGGGCGGCGAGCCGTTCCGCGACCGGGGCGTAGCGCTCGCCGAAGCGCGCGAGGGCGTCGGCGATGATGGCGACGCCTTCGAGGAACGCCCATTGCTCGGACGCGGGCCCGTGGAGCTGCTGGGCGGCGCGCGCCTCCTTCGCGATGCCGTCCGTGCCGATCGCGATCAGCTTCGCGTAGTCGGGCACGACGTGCGCGATGCCGGCGAGCTCGTTCAGCACGTAGTGCCGCGGCGCGAGCTGCTCGCGCAGGAAGGAGGCCTTGTTCCACGGCGAGCGGTAGACGCGGAACCCGAGCATGCGCGGCGCCCAGAACGGCATGATGCGCTGCAGGGCGGCGATCTCGTCGCGGCTCACCGCCAGCGGGTTCACGCGCCGATGGGGAAAAGTCGCGATCTCGCGCAGCATCGCCACGCCGTGCAGCTCGGGATAGATGGCGCCGCCGACGCGCTTCGACGAGAAGTTGCCGACCACGAGCTCGTCCGGGTGGATGCGGACCTGTTTTTTCGCGAGCACGTGCGCGAGCGCCTCCGCGGCCTGGATCGCGCGCGGTTTCGCCCGGTTGCCGCGGTCCGCGAAGTATTCCGTCCAGAGGAGGGCGCGTTCGGGGCACACGGCCGGGGCGGCCTGCTGGACGGCGTCTTTCAGGCGCGCGATGCGCGACGGGGAGACGGAGGCGGGGCGGAGCTCAGTCGCAGACGACGACATCGATGCCTTCCTTTCCGAAATGCCGGGCGAATGGGGCGAGCGCGGCCGGGTCGAGGCGCGGACGGCCGAGCGGCGCCAGGATGGGCGCGAGGCGCGGAAGCTTGGCCTCGCCGAAGTCGTGGTACGGGAGGCAGCGCAGCGTGCGGTGTCCGTGGCGCGCAAGGAAGCGGGCCGTCGCTCGGACGTTGTCCGGGTCGTCGTTCAGCCCCGGGATCACCGGCATGCGCGGCTCGACGGCCACCTCGCTCGCGACGAGGCGCGCGAAATTGCGGAGGATGCGCTCGTTGCCCGCACCGGTCAGGCGCGCGTGCGCTGCGCTGTCCATGTGCTTCAGGTCGAACTGGACGAGGCCGACCCAAGGGAGGAGCGCCGCGACCTCGCGCCAGCGGAAGAGGCCGCAGGTCTGGAGCACGACGTGGATGCGTTCGGCCGCGAGGCGCGGCAGTAGCGCGCCGAGGTAGCCGGCGTGGATCGTCGGCTCGCCGCCCGAGAGCGTGACGCCGCCGCCCGACTCCGCGAAGTAGTCCCGGTCCTTCACGACCTCGGCGACGAGCGCGTCGACGGTGTAGCGGCGGCCGATCACCCGCAGCGCCTCGTGGCCGCACGCGTCGGCGCAGCGCCCGCACGCGTCGCAGCTCGCAAAGTCGATGCGGCGGTCTGGTCCCGACACGATCGCGCCACGCGGGCAGGCGGCGGCGCAGCGCCGCTCGCCGGCGCAGCGGTCCGGGTGGAACGCGATTTCCGGTTCGCGCCGGATCGCTTCCGGATTGTGGCACCAGGCGCAGCGCAAGATGCAGCCCTTGAAAAAGACCGTCGTCCGGATGCCGGGGCCGTCGTGCAGCGAGAAGCGTTGGATGTCGACGACGACGGGAAGCTCGTCCATCCCCACCAGGCTACCGATCGGTCGGATGGGCTGCATGACGTAGGTCAGCGTGACGGCTGACGTTTGCGGGTCGCTCGGCCGGGACGAGCGACGCCGGGACGACGGCGAACCAGTGGGCGTCGTGCGCGGTCCAGCAGCTCGCGAGGAGCACGGCGCGCTGCGTGGGTGTGGGTATCGCGTGCACGTGGGACACCGAGACCTCCGAGATCCGTGCCTCCTCGTGCCTCGCGGCGCAAGGAGAGACGGTGACGTCGGTCGCGGCGCGGAGTGACGGTGATCAGCGACAGGCGAACGTGGCGCCCGTGCTGCTCCACCGGCAGCGCGGCCGCGGCGCGCTCGCGTCGCCGAAGCGGTGCCCGGCGCATTGCCCCGGCGAGGCGCCGAAGGCGAGCCGCAGCTCGAGCGCGGCGTCGCCGGGCGCGAGCGGGCTCGATCGGCCTCGGCCGCGCAGCGCGACCTCGACGCGCCCGGCGGCCGCTCCGGGGAGGCGGATCGTCGCGGTACGGATGCCGCCGTGAGCGCCTCCCGGATCGCGATACCGCCACGTCGTCCCGTTGCGATTCCTGCTCCACCCGGCGCCGGTGAACGGATCGCGCGCGCCGGCCGGGAGGACGATGCGCTCGCGCAGGTCGCCGGCGCCGGTGCGAAGCTCGATGCGGAGGCCGTGTGCGGACGGGTCGAGGCCTTCGCCCGGGGGGAGGGCGAGGTCTGCGGCCGCGCGCAGCGCGAGCGTGCCGCGGTTGGCCGTGCGCGCTCCGCCGAGCACGAGCCGCATCCCGGCCCGGAGCGGCGTGCCCGCGAAGGCGTGCGTGCACTGGCCGCTCGGCGTGCAGGCGTCGGTGGTGCAGGGGTCGTCGTCGTCACAGTCGCCGTCCGCGTCGCAGATCGGCGGCACGAGCGCCGTCGCGGCGCTCGCCATCGCGATCGGCGCGCCCCGGCCGGTCGCCACCCAGAGATCGTGCAGCGTCGCGCCGGTCGCATCCGTCACGTTGCCATCGCGGAGCGCCTCGATGTAGTGGCGCGGCGTGTTCTGATAGTAGAGTTCGACGTCGGCGCGTGTGGTGCCGGGGGGGATTCCGAAGCGGACGTCGTCCCAATACTGCCCGTCCGCGTAGCTCGCGCCCACCACCGGCGCGCCCGCGTCCGCGAACGCGGTGTTCGCGAAGCCGCGCGGCGGAATGCGGTTGTCCTTCTCGATCGTGTCGGCGAGCGCCATGTGCGTGGTGGGCCCGGCCGGGAGCCCCGTGAGCGCCGCCGCCTCGGCGCTCAGGCCGACGTGCATCTCGTAGACGACGGTCGAGGCCTCGTCGAGTTCGGCCGTCGCCGCGTCGTAGCGGCCGTGCTCGGCGACGAGCGCGCCGGTTTCGTCGCGG
Organism: Deltaproteobacteria bacterium; assembly: GCA_020848745.1. Lineage (NCBI taxonomy): Bacteria > Pseudomonadati > Myxococcota > Myxococcia > Deltaproteobacteria bacterium. The sequence continues at coordinate 62,371 of JADLHM010000110.1, forward strand.
AACGCGACGTGCAGCCAGACGCGCCGCCCCTCGATGTGGCCGGTCGGGAGCTTGTGGCCGGTCTCGTTGGTCACGCGCACGACGAGTTGCGCTCCCTCCTGGGTGAGCGCGAGCGACGCGGCCCGCTCGAGCATGGCGACCGCGGCGTCGCGTCCGCGGGCGAGCGCGGCCTGGTCGACCGTGGGATCGAGACGCGTTGCTTCCGCGATCAGGTCGAGCACCGGCGCGGCGGCGCCGGCGAAGTCATGGAGGGCGAGGTCGCCGCGCACGGTGCCGTAGACGCACCCGCGGCCGACCGCGCGCGGCATGTGGCAGTCCTGGCAGGTCGACACCACGCCTCCGCCCACGCCGCCGAAGCGTCCGCCCGTGTCGACGCCGCCCGCGGCGAAGGCGCTGAGCTTCCATTCCGTGTAGGTGCGCTCGAGGGGGAACTGCATGCCAGGATCGTGCGTCGGGCTCGGCACCCCCATCGTGTTGTAGCGATACGTGCCGTCGGGGTCGCGCGTGACGGCGAGGTTGCCGACGTCGTGGCAGGTGCCGCAGAACTCGCCGCGCGCATGGAACGGGGAGACGATCCACGCGTGCATCGCGAGCGGATCGGCGCGCGGGCCCCGGCGCGTGCCGCTCGGGTCGAGGACGAACATGGCGTTCCCGTAGTGGGCGGGAATCGCCGAGAGGCCCGCCAGGATGTCCGCGTCCGCGTCCGGGCTCGTGCCGGGTACGAAGAGCGGGTCGACCATGCTGTGGCAGAAGTGGCAGGAGACGCCTTGGCGATCGGTCGCGTCGAGGAGCCGGCCGTCGGGTTCCTCGGCGTGACCCGTGACGATGCTGAGGGGGACGTGGCAGCGCAGGCAGTAATAGCCGACGCTCGGCACGTCCTGGACGGCGGTCGTGAGCTGCGCGAAGAAGAGCGGATCGCGTCCGGCGTGCGCCATCAGGCTTCCCGACCAGCGCGCCACCGGATCCACCGCGGCGTCGTAGCCGCCGTGGCAGGAGGCGCACTCCGAGGGCTCGAGAAGCACGTGAGGCGGCACGTCGCCCGTCTGGGTGCCGGGGACGTGGAAGTCCTCGCAGAGCGGCGGGACGGCCGTGCAGACGCCGGCCGCGCACGCCAAGCTGCCGCCGCAGGTGCTGCCGGGACCGCACGCGGTGCCGTCGGAGAGCGGCGCGTGGCCGCAACCGTCGAGAGGGTCACAGGCGTCGTACGTGCAGGGATTGTGGTCGTCGCAGTCGAGCGCGGGGGCGCCGGTGCAGACACCGGCGAGGCATTGCGCGATCCCGTTGCAGACCGTGCCGTCGTCGCACGACGCGCCGTCGGACACCGTCGTCCGCACGCAGCCGCCGACGAGGTCGCACCGCTCGTCGGTGCACGGCTCACCGTCGTCACAGTCGAAGTCGTCGTGGCACGCGCTCACGAACGCAGCGGTAATGGTTGCGTCGGTGGCTGGCACCGTGAGCGCGTGCGCGCGGAGCCCTCCGTCCGACCACGACGCGAAGAGCCAGTCGACGCCGTCCAGCGCCTGCGGTGCCGGCGCGTCGACGGCGAGCGCCGCACCGACGACGGCGGTGCGGACGAAGGGCGTCACCGCGGCCGCCGACTCGACCACGAGGGTGAGACCGGGCGGCGTGGAAGCGAAGGTGAGATCGACCGTCTCCGGGTCGAGCGCAATGCTCGCGGTATGCTCGAGCCCGCCGGAGTCGGTCGCGGTCAGGTGGAGCAGGAGGCGCGCGGGGAGCTCGCCGGGATCGGGAGCGGCGAAACTCCCCGAGGCCACGCCGGTCGCCGTGGCGACGGTCTCGGTCGTGCAGGCGCCGGCGCAGCGTTCGAGGAGGAGCGTCCACTCGAGCGCCGCGGGCGGCAACGCGCCCTCCTCGGGATCGGTCGCCGCGCCGGCGAAGTCGATGGGCGCGCCGACGCGCCAGAGCTCGGTCGCGGCGGGCGCCGTGATCACCGCGGTCGGCGGCGTGTTGGTCGAGACCCATTGGACGCGACGCACGCTGCCGCCGCTGAAGTCGACGTAGAAGAGATCGCCGCCGGGACCGGTCTCGAGCGCGACCGGCGAGGCGGCGCCGTCGACGAAGACCGCGCGCGTGGCCGGGTCGGGCAGACCGTCGGCGCCGGCGCGCATCGACCAGATGCAGCCGCGTGAGAAGTCGGCGAAGAAGAGCGCCCCGTCGTAGGCCGCGGGGTAGCCGCCGCCGGCGTGGAAGGCGAGGCCCGTGATCGCAGAGTTGCCGGCGCCGCACGACTCGTCGAGCGTCATGGGCTCGCCGTGCCGATACGCGAAATAGGGGGGGGTGGTCGCCGCCGGGCTCGCGTAGATGGCGTCGCACCGGGCCAGGCCGGCCGCCTCGTAGAACGGCTGGCGGTCGGCGCCTTCGTAGCAGGGCCAGCCGAAGTTCGGTGTGCCCGGGTCGGCGGCGTTCGCGATGCGGTCGATCTCCTCGATCGTGTCCCAGCCGACGTCGCCGACCCAGAGCTCCGCGGTGCCGGGCCGGAAGGCCATGCGGTACGGGTTGCGGAGCCCGAAGGCGACGACGCGGCCGTCGGCGGGTGCGAGCAGATCGACGCGCAGGATCGTGCCGTCGTAGCCGAGCGGGTCGCCGGCGCTGAGGACGTCCTGGCTGCGGAGCGCGCCGCCCTCGGCGCCCGGCGGCGCCGGCGTCGCGCCGCCGCCCGTCGGGTCACCGCAGGGATTGAGCGGGCCGGGACCGAACTGCCCGTAATCGACGCCGTTGAAGCTCGCGCCGTCGCCGGCGCCGACGTAGAGCGCGCCGTCGGGACCGAAGGCGAGACTCCCGAGCGAGTGGCTCGGATACTGCTGGCACCAATCCTCGAGGAGCACCTGCTCGGGTCCCGCGAGCCCGCCGCCGTCGAGGTCGAGGCGCGCCAGCCTGCCGCCGACGACGCAGCCGGCGCCGAGCGGATCGGGGCAGCCGTCGGCGGTCGCGCCGACCCATCCCCAGCGCGGCGGTGTGCCGCCAGGCGCCGCGTCGAGCGTGTAGAGGACGAAGATCGACGGCACGGCGGGGAAGTCGGGGTGGAGCGCCAGGCCGAGGAGGCCGCGGTCCCAGAAGTTGTGCACGTTGGTGCGGAGGTCGGCGACGATCGTCGGCGTCGGATCCGCGAGGTCGTCGAACGCCTTCACGATCCCGCTCTTTTCGGTGACGAAGACTCGACCGTCGGGCGCGAAACGTACGGCGGTCGGCTGCTCGAGCCCGCTGATCGCGATCGACTCCGCGAAGCCGGCGGGGAGCGTCGTGGCGCCGGCACGGGCGAGCGGCAGGCAGAGCAGGACGATCGACAGGAGCGCGCCGCGGCGGCGAAAGACCATGAGACCCCTCGATCATACGGTCACGCGGTGGCCCGCGAAAGGGATGAAACGCGTCGAGATGACGTTCGTCAGCGCCATCGTTGACGCGCGCCGGACCCCCCGCGACTGCCCCCGACGCTGCGCTCTCCGGGCGGCGGGAATATCGCGTCGCGATCCGTCGCGTCGGCGGGAACGGGCGTCCGGTCCGCGCGGTCGAATCGAATGGCACTGGCTTTGCTGCTCCGAACCATGCGGCGCACGGCGGCGGTGGACGACCTTCACGTTCACCCGCGTGATCCGCCGCTCGGGAGGACGGGATGAATCGCAAGCTCTCGCGTCGTGACTTCCTGCGCATCGCCGGCTCCGTGGGTCTCGGGACGGTCGCGGCGCCGGGCGCGCTCTTCGCCGGGTACCGGCACCTCGCGCCGATCGTGGTCGCCAACCCGCTCGCGGCCTATCCCGATCGCGAATGGGAGCGGCTCTATCGCGACGTCTTCCGCACTGAGGACAGCTTCACGTTCCTCTGCTGCCCGAACGACACGCACAACTGCTTGCTGCGCGCCTTCACGAAGAACGGCGTCGTCGTGCGCATCGAGCCGACCTACGGCTACGGCAAGGCGACCGACCTCGCGGGCCACCAGGCGAGCCATCGCTGGGATCCGCGCTGCTGCCAGAAGGGCCTCGTGCTGGCGCGCCGCTTCTACGGCGACCGGCGCGTGAACGGCGCCTTCCTCCGCAAGGGATTCAAGGAGTGGGTCGACCGCGGCTTCCCGCGCGATCCGGCAACCGGCGCGGCGCCGCCGGAACTCATGCGGCGCGGCTTCGACGCCTGGGTGAAGGTGCCGCACGAGGTCGCGTACGCCTACCACGCCAAGACGCTCGTGAACGTCGCAGAGACCTACTCCGGCGACGACGGCAAGAAGCGCCTCCTCGCGCAGGGCTACGACCCCGACATGGTCGAGCAGGTGGCCGGCGCCGGTACGCGGGTCATGAAGTTCCGCGGCGGTATGGCGAAGCAGGGGCCGGTCAGGATCTTCGGCTGCTTCCGCATGGGCAACTCGATGGCGCTCCTCGACCATCACGTGCGGAAGGTCTCGCCCGACGACGCCAAGGGCGCCGGCTCGTGGGACTCGTACTCGTTCCACACCGACCTGCCGCCCGGGCACCCGATGGTGACCGGTGAGCAGACCAACGATTTCGAGCTCTTCGACGTCGAGAACGCGAAGCTCGTGATCGCCTGGGGCATGAATTGGATCACGACCAAGATGCCGGACAGCCACTGGCTGACCGAGGCGCGTCTGAAGGGCGTGAAGACGGTCGCGGTGACGGTCGAGTACTCGGCGACCGCTTCCAAGTGCGACGACGTCGTCGTGATCCGCCCCGGCACCGATCCGGCGCTGGCGCTCGGCGTCGCGCAGGTGCTCATCGCCGAGAAGCGCTACGACGCCGATTTCGTCCGCCGCTTCACCGATCTGCCGACCCTCGTCCGCATGGACACCCTCGAGCGTTTGAAGGCGGCCGACGTGTTCCCTGGCTACGCCGAGAAGCCGTGGCGGAACTGGGCGCAGGTGATCCCGACCGGGCAGAAGGCCCCGCCGACGCCGCAGCAGAACGGGGTGTACGTTCCCGAGGCGCTGAAGCCCGACTTCGCGGACTGTGTCGTGTGGGACGAGAAGCAGAAGCGGCCGGTCGCGATCGGCCACGACGACGTCGGCGCCCACTTCGACGGGCTCGGCGTCCGGCCGGCGCTCGCCGGCACGTTCAAGGTGAAGCTCGCCGACGGCGCGACGGTCGAGGCGCGGCCGGTCTTCGACCTCACCGCCGAGTATCTCCGCGTCAACATGCGGCCCGAGCAGGTCCGCAAGATCACCTGGGCGCCGGAGGAGGCGATCCGCCGCCTCGCGCGCGACGTCGCGGAGAGCGGCGGCCGCACGCTCATCGCCTGCGGCATGGGGCCGAACCAGTTCTGGAACAACGACAACAAGGACCGCGCGCTCTTTCTCCTGCTCGCGCTCGCCGGGAGCCTCGGCCGCCACGGCGGCAACATCGGGAGCTACGCCGGGACCTACAAGAACACGCTCTTCTCGGGGATCGGCCGCTTCACGACCGAGGACCCGTTCCATCTCCAGCTCGAGGCGACGGGCGAGATCAAGACCAAGTACTACCTGCGGCCCGAGTCGATGCACTACTGGGCGAACGGCGAGCGGGTGATGAAGGCGGGCACCAAGAAGATCACGACGGGCGCCCACCTGCCGACGCCGACCAAGGCCATCTGGCAGGTCAACTCGAACTCGAGCCTCGGCAACCAGAAGGGCTTCTACGACGTCGTCTTCAACACGCTGCCGCGCGCCGAGTGCGTCGTCTACAACGAGTGGTGGTGGACGGCGTCCTGCGAGTTCAGCGACATCGTCTACGGGGTCGATGCCTGGATGGAGTTCAAGTATCCGGACATGACCGCCTCCAACACCAATCCGTTCCTCCAGCCGTACCCGACGACGCCCGCGCGCCGCGCCTTCGCGACGGTGTCCGACAACGAGACCTATCTCGGCGTCGCGCGCGAACTCGGGAAGCTCACGGAGGACGAGCGCTTCGAGCAGATGTGGCACTTCATCGCCGAGAAGAAGGCCGAGGTGTACCTGCAGCGCATCCTCGACGGCTCGGCGCCGATGAAGGGGTGGAAGATCGAAGAGGTGCTGGCGCGGGGCAAGGAGGGCGTGCCGGTCCTCGTGAACACCCGCACCTATCCGCGCCTGAACTCGTGGGAGCAGGTGCAGGAGTCGAAGCCCTGGCATACCAGGACGGGGCGGCTCGAGCTCTATCGGCCGGAGGTCGAGTTCGTGGAGGCGGGCGAGAACCTCGTCGTCCACCGCGAGCCCTCGGACGCGACCTTCTACGAGCCGTGCGCGATCGCCGCGGCGCCGCACCCGGCGATCCGCCCGAAGCGCCCGGTCGACTGGGGGATCGCGCCCGACGCGCGCGACCACAACACGCGGCAGATGCGCAACGTCACGTTCAAAGTGGACGAGCTGGTGCGCACCAAGCATCCGCTCCGCGACCAGGGATGGGACCACGTCTTCCATACCCCGAAGTACCGCCACGGCGCGCATACCATGCCGATCGACACCGATTTCATGGCGGCGCTCTTCGGCCCCTTCGGCGACATGTACCGGCGCGACAAGCGCGCGCCTGGCGACGGCGAGATGTACGTCGACATCAATCCCGGCGACGCGCGGGCGCTCGGCATCGCCGACGGCGACTACGTCTGGATCGACGGCGATCCGAACGACCTGCCGTTTCGCGGCTGGGCCGATCCGGCGCGCGCCGAGCAGTACGTGGTCGCACGCTGCATGGCGCGCGCGCGCTACTATCCCGGCACGCCGCGCGGGATCACCCGCATGTGGTTCAACGGCTACATGGCGACGCCGGGCTCGGTGCGCGGCGCCGCCAGCCGTCCGGACGGTCTCGCCAAGAATCCCGAGACCAACTACCAGGCGCTCTTCCGCTTCGGCGGCCATCAGAGCATGACGCGCTCCTGGCTGAAGCCGACGCACCAGACGCACTCGCTCGTCACGCGGAAGTCGTGGACCAACGAGGTCACCAAGGGCTTCAACGTCGACGTGCACTGCGTGACGAGCGCGCCACGCGAGTCGCTCGCGCGCTTCACCAAGGCCGAGGACGGCGGCATCGGCGGCAAAGGCCTCTGGCGGCCGGTGACGCTCGGCCTCCGGCCGGGTGCGGAGAGCGCCGCGCTCCAGCGATACCTGCACGGCGGCTTCGTCGCCGTGCGCAAGGCGTGAAGGAGGGGCGATGCCCAAAGTCTACAACTGGCAGATCGGGCGCGAGATGGACTACCCCTACGAAGGGGCGCGGCCGAAGAAGCAGTTCGCGATGCTCTTCGACACCAACAAGTGCATCGCGTGTCAGACCTGCACGGTCGCCTGCAAGACGACGTGGACCCCCGGTCGCGGCCAGGAGTACATGTTCTGGAACAACGTCGAGACCAAGCCCTACGGGTACTACCCGCTCGGCTGGGATGTGAAGATCCTCGAGCAGCACGGCGTCCAGGACGTCGGCGGCCCGGTCTACAAGGGCAAGACGCTCTTCGAGTCGGCGCCGAGCGGCGAGCGCATCCTCGGCTACCTGCCCGAGGATCTCGACTACGCGCATCCGAACGTCGGCGAGGACGACTCCTTCGGCGACATGCAGCAGGGCGAGCTGCTGCAGATCCCGCACATGCAGTGGATGTATTACCTGCCGCGCATCTGCAATCACTGCACGTACCCGGCGTGCCTCGCGTCGTGCCCGCGCATGTCGATCTACAAGCGTGAGGAGGATGGCATCGTACTCCTCGACCAGACCCGCTGCCGCGGCTACCGCGAGTGTGTGAAGGGCTGCCCGTACAAGAAGACGTTCTTCAATCCGATCACGCGCGTCTCGGAAAAGTGCATTGGCTGCTATCCGGCGGTCGAGGGCGGCCGGCAGACCCAGTGCACGATCACCTGCATCGGCAAGATCCGCCTGCAGGGTTTCATCGGCAAGCCCGACGAGATCCGCGAGGACAACCCGATCGACTACATCGTGCGCGTCGCGAAGATCGCGTGCCCGCTCTACCCGCAGTTCGGGCTGGAGCCGAATACCTACTACATCCCGCCGGTCCACGTGCCGCCGCGCTACCTCGTGCAGATGTTCGGCGCCGGCGTCGAGCGGGCGATCGCGGGGTATCGGAAGGCGGCTGACGACGAGAAGCTGCTCGGGGCGCTGCTTCTCTTCGGCGCGACCCCGATGATCATCCACCACTACAAGGTCGAGGCGGGGGTCTCGATCGGCTTCGACGAGAAGGGCGGCGAGCTCGTGCGCGTGCCGCTCAGAGAGGCGATCCACGTGCGGGCCGCCTTCGACGAACAGCACCAGGCGTACCGCACCAACATCACGTGAGGGATCCACGCATGTCCACCCGATGGGGAACGAGGCTCGTGCTCGCCGCCGCCTTGGCGCTCGTGGCGGGAGAGGTGGGGGCGCAGATGGCCGAGCTGCGCGTCGTGCGCGTTCGCGAGAAGGGGCCGTTTCGCGACCCCGCCGCGGCGTTCTGGAAGGACGCGCCGGCGACCCCGGTGGCGTTGCTGCCGCAGGCGATGACGCTGCCGAACAACCTCAAGCCGGCGGTCCAGTCGCTGCAGGCCAAGGCGGTCCACGACGGCAAGTGGCTCGCGCTGCTTCTCGAATGGCCGGACGCCACCAGGAGCGACCGCATCGTGGTCGACCAGTTCGGCGATCAGGTCGCGATCGAGTTCCCGGCCGAGTTCAAGAAGGACGCGCTTCCGAGCCCGATGATGGGGAACCCGGGCGGGCGCGTCGAGATCTGGCAGTGGCGCGCCGCGTTCCAGCAGGATCTCGAGCGCGGCCGGCCGCAGGTCACCAACGACCTCTATCCGAACGCGCACGCCGATGTGTACCCGGACGAGCTCCTGCGGGCGATCGACGCCCGGCCCTACATGGGCGCGGTCGGCGTCGACAACCTGATCACGCACGCCGACAAGAGCCCCGTGCTCGAGCAGCTCGCGGAGGGCTGGGGCTCGCTCACGATCCAGCCCGACGACCAGCGGGCGGACGGGAAGGGGGTGTGGGCCGACGGCACCTGGCGCGTCGTCGTCACGCATCCGCTCGCGGGCGGCGAGGGCCATGTCGGCTTCGCGCCCGGCGGCGAGTCGGCGGTCGCGTTCGCCGTCTGGGACGGCGGCAGCCGCGAGGTCGGCCCGCGCAAGGCATGGTCCACCTGGGCCGCCCTGAAGCTCGCCGAGTGAGGACGACCATGACCACCGCGAACGCATTGCAGGGGATCCGACGCGACGTTGCCGGCGCGCTCACGCGCGCGGGGGTGCTGCGGGCGCTGGCGCGCGGGCTCGACGATCCGGCGGGCGCATGGCGCGCCGAGGTCGCCGACGGTTGGCGCGCGCTGCTCCGCGGCACCGGGGAATGGCCGGACGAGGTTCGCGCCGCGCTGGCGCGAGCGCTCACGAGCCTGGAAGTCGCGACCGACGACCTGGCGTCGGAGCACGTGCGCTTGTTCGGTCCGGCCGGCCGCGCCGCGCTCACCGAGACGTCCTGGGGCGACGCGGGGCGTCTGCTCGGGAAGGCGACCGCCCTCGCCGACCTCGGCGGGTTCTATCGCGCCTTCGGCGTCCAGCCCGACGCCGCGAGCCCGCGCCCCGAGGATCATCTTGCGCTCGAGCTCGAGTTCGTGAGCGTGCTCGCGCTCAAGGAGGCGTGGGCGCGGAGCGGCGGCGAGACGGAGGCGCTCGCGGTCACGCGCGACGCGACGGCGAAGTTCCTCGCCGACCATCTCGGGACGTGGATCGACGCCTGGTGCACCGCGTTGGCCGAGCAGGGAGCTCCCGATTTCTACGTGGCGCTCGGCGAGGCCGTCCGCTGCGCTGTCCGTGCCGAGTGCGAGCGGCTTGCCGTGATCCCGCACACGGTCGCGGCACGGCTCCCGGAGGGCGATCTCGGTGGCGAGGCGTTCACCTGTCCGCGCGCCGATGCGGCCGACGCCACGGTCTGACGCGCGCGCATCGCGCCGGGCGGACGGCGAGGACGTACGGCTCCCCGTGGTGACGTCGGTCAGGGCGTTCGCCCCCAAGCGGTCATCGCGACACGGCTGACGATCCCTTCAACATTGAACGATGACCCATCCCCGTCCGGCAGTTCCGGAAGCTCCGGCGAGCGCCTCCGGTCCGATGCGAAGGCTTCGTCAGCGCAACCAGACCCGCGCCCGTCTCGTGGCGGCGGGGCGGCGGGTGATCGCCGCTCACGGCCTCGAGGGCGCCGCAGTCTCCGCCATCACCGACGACGCCGACGTCGGCGTCGGCTCGTTCTACAACTACTTCACCTCCAAGCGGGAGCTCCTGAACGTGATCGTCGCGGAGGCGGCGGCGCTGCTCGGCGAGGTGCTGAACGGACGCACGGGCGCGATGGCCGATCCCGCCGCGCGGGTGGCGGTGGCGGTCCGCCACGTGGTGCACCTCGCGGGGACCGATCCGACGTGGGCGTGGTTCGTGCTCCGCGCGACCGACGCCGTACCGCGGCTCGCGGCGAGCGTGACGGCGCCGATCGAGCCGCACGTCCGCGCGGGGATGGCGAGCGGGCGCTTCACGGTGGACGATCCCGAGCTCGCGGTGAACGCGGTCGGCGGGATGATGCTGCACGTGATGCGCGCCCGCCTGCTCGGTCGGGTCGGTCCGCAGGCCGACCGCATCGCCGCCGAGCACGTCCTGCGGACGCTCGGGCTCGCGCCCGCTGCAGCCCGCGCCGTCGTGCAGGAAGTCGCGTCTGGATGACCGTCACGAGCACTCCGGCCCCGGTGCTCGCCGCCGGCGCGCGGGTCGCGCGCGATCTCGACGTGCGGCCGATCCTGGCGCGCGGCGAGGAGCCCTTCGCGGCCATCATGTGCGCGATCGACGGCCTCCGGGACGACGAGGCGTTACACCTGATCGTGCCCTTCGAGCCGCGGCCGCTCTATGACGTCATGCGAGAGCGCGGGTTCGCCGCCCACACTACGGGTGACGGGAAGACCTTTCACGTGTGGTTCTATCGGCGGGCTTCGTGATCGCTGCGGCGCTGCGCTGAGGGCTCGGAGGGCTCGGCGGCGCGTCATTCGCCTGGATGACGTCGGTCATGGGATGCCATCCGACCGTTCGGTAGTCGGACGTGCATGCGCACCGCCATGAAACCTCGCGTCGCGGACGGCCAGCGCGCCGTCCCTCCCGCTGACGGAAGACGATTCGGTACGCGCGAGGCGATCCTCGCCGCTGCTGCGCGCTCGTTCGCCGAGCGCGGCTATCATCGCACGAGCCTCCACGAGGTGGCGGAGGATGTCGGCATCCAGAAGGCATCGATCTTCCACCATTTCGCGAGCAAGGAAGCGCTCTATCGCGCGGTGCTCGCGGAAGGCCACGGCGAGGGCGAGGCCATCGTCCGCCGGGCGATCGCGGGTGGCGGCTCGTGGTGGGAGCGGATGCGCGCGTTGCTGGACGCGTACATCGATCTCGTCGCCGCCCGTCCCGAGCAGACCAAGATCCTGCTCCGGCAGTCGCTCGGCGACGCGCCCGAGGGCTACGACGGGGGGCCGGATTCGGACCGCCTTATTGCGCTCGTGACGTCGTTCATGGACGAAGGGCAACGCGCGGGGGCCTTCGCGCCCTGCGACGGCCTCGGCCTGGTGCTCGGCGTGATGGGGATGGTCGTCTTCTTCTTCACGTCCGCGCCGGTCGTCGCCTCCGGGTGGAGTGCGGAGCTCTCGGCAGAAGGCGTCGAAGCCGTCCGTCACCGCGTGACCGCGATCGTCGAGCGCGTGCTCCTTCAGGCCGTCAGATTGCCGTAGTGCGCGAGGCGCGTGAGGCGCTCGAGATCGAGCACCACGACGCCCTCGTCCTCGATCGAGATCATCTTGTTGCGTTTCAGCTTCGCGAGCAGGCGGATCGCTGTCTCGGTCGAGACGCCGATCATGTCCGCGAGCTCGCGGCGTGAGTAGGTGAGGCGGATGAGGGGCGGGGCGTCGTTCGTGTCGGCGTCGTGACAGGCGCCGTCGCCGAGCCGCAGGAGGAGGTCGGCGAGGCGCGCGTCGGCCCGCTTCAGCGCGAGCTCGCCCGCCTTGCGGCGGGTCGCAGCGAGCGCCCGGCTGAGCGTCGCGACCAGCTGGATGCTCGTTTTCGGATGGCGTTCGAGGAACTTCACGAGCCGCTCGCGGGGCAGGAACGAGAGCTGCGCCTCGGTCAGCGCCTCCGCTGAGGCGGAGAAGGTGTCCTCGTCGTCGAGGCCGAGCTCGCCGAGGATCGCGCCCGGCGTCGCGACGTCGATGATGAACTCGCGACCGAAGCGGTCCGACTGATAGAGCTTCACGTTGCCGTGGCAGAGGACGTAGAAGCCTGTCGCCGGCGTGCCCTCGTGGAAGACGACCTGCCGTGGCTTGTAGAGGCCGGTCACGGCGCAGGTCTGGAAGTCGCCGAGATCCTCGAAGGGGAGGTCCGCGATGCAGGTATGCGCCCGGACCGTGCACTGTTGACAGGAAATGCGCCTCATCGCGCTGTTTCCCGCGGCGCGCGGTTCGCAGGTGCGTGAATCGCGGGCGCGACCCGGCGGCATGGCTGCGAACGATGCGGTTCGGATGGACTCTGGAGTCGCGATTGCGCGTTCATGCGGGTCGTATCTCTAGCACGGCTAGCAATCGTCACGCCAATTCCGCCACTTGCCTTGCGGCCCGCGAATGGCGGGGGATATAAGTGCCGGGTCTTTGTTCCGGCACGGGGGGACCCTCACAGCATGAGCCAACTGCACGGCGGGCGCATCGTCGCCAAGGCCCTCAAGAACGAGGGCGTCTCGCACATCTTCACCCTCTGCGGTGGACATGTGATGTCCATCTACGACGGCTGTCTGGACGTCGGTATCCGCGTCGTCGACGCCCGTCACGAGCAGACGGCGGCTCATGCGGCCGATGGCTGGGCGCGGGTGACGGGTGAGCCCGGCGTCGCGGTCGTGACCGCCGGTCCGGGGCTCACCGACGCGGTGACGGGTGTGGCGTCCGCGTGGCGCGCCAACATTCCGATGCTGATCATCGGCGGGCAGGGCCCGCGGAGCCTGCAGGACATGGGCTCTTTGCAGGACATGAACCACGTCGACCTCATGCGGCCCATCACCAAGTGGTCGCATTCGATCCCCGAAGCGCGCCGGCTCGGGGAGTACGTGAGCATGGCCTTCCGCATCGCGACCACGGGCGTGCCCGGGCCGGTGTTCCTCGAAATGCCGGTCGACTTCCTGTTCGACTCCTACAACGAGGACCAGCTGACGTTCCCGACCGGCGGGCGGACAGCCGCCGGCGCGTCTCCCGATCCCGCCTACGTCGACAAGGCGATCGAGCTGCTCGCGAAGGCCGAGAAGCCGGTCGCGCTCGTCGGGAGCCAGCTCTTCTGGTCGAAGCGCCGCGACGCCTATCTGCCGTTCGTCGAGCGGTTCGGGCTCCCGGTCTACGTGAATGGGCAGGCGCGCGGATCGCTGCCGCCCGACCATCCGAACTTCTTCACCAAGACGCGCAAGGAAGCGCTCCGCGGCGCCGACGTGATCCTGATCTTCGGCACTCCGCTCGACTTCCGGCTCGGGTACGGGCGCGCGAGCCACTTGAATCCGGAGGCGAAGCTCATCCAGATCGACCTCGACGGCGGCGAGATCGGACGGAACCGCCACGTCGACGTCGGCATCCCGGGCGATACCGGCATGACGATGGCGGCGCTCACCGCGGCGGCGACCGGCATGGCGAAGGGCGGGAGCCCCGCGGTTCGCGAGTGGGTGAAGAGCTTGCGGGTGAAGGAATCCGAGCGCACCGAACAGATGCGCGCCGAGATGGAATCCGACGCGTCGCCGATCAACCCGCTCCGCCTCTGCAAGGAGATCGACGGCATCCTCGACGACGACACGATCGTCATCGGCGACGGCGGCGACTTCGTCGCGACGGCGGCGTCGGTGCTGCGCATCGCCAAGATCGGCCAGTGGCTCGATCCGGGGCCGCTCGGGACGCTCGGCGTCGGTCCGGGCTACGCCATGGCTGCGAAGCTCGCGAAGCCCGGCAGCAACGTCATCATCGTCTACGGCGACGGCGCCTTCGGGCTGAACGGGCTCGAATTCGAGGCGTTCGCACGGCAGAAGATCAACGTGGTGGGCGTCATCGGCAATGACGCGGCGTGGATGCAGATCCGCCGCGGCCAGGTGGAGCTCTATGGCGAGGAGCGGTCGGTCGCGACCAAGCTCGAGTTCACCCACTACGAGAAGGTGGCCGAGGCGGTCGGTGCGCACGGCGAATACGTCGAGCAGCCGAAGGACATCCGTCCCGCGCTCGAGCGTGCGCTCGGCTGCGGCAAGCCGGCGCTCGTCAACGTACGCCTCGGGGTGAGCGAGTTCCGCAAGGGCGCGATCTCGATCTGAAACGTGGGGCGGTATGGGTGATCTGTCGGCGGGAGTGGTCGTCATCGGGAACGAGATCCTCTCGGGAAAGGTCGTCGACACCAACTCGCCGTTCCTCGCCGCGGAGCTGCGTCCGCTCGGCGTGACGCTCCGGCGCATCGCCACGATCCCCGACGAGCTGCCGCTCATCCGGGACGAGGTGCGCTCGCAGCACGAGTCGCTCGACCTGGTGTTCACCTCGGGCGGTGTCGGGCCGACGCACGACGACGTCACGATCGAGGGCGTCGCCATGGCGCTCGGGCGCAAGGTGATCGTCCACCCCGACATCGCCGACAAGCTCCGCGCCTTCTATGGCGACAGGATCAATCCCGCGCGGCTCAAGATGGCCGAGGTGCCCGAGGGCGCCGAGCTCATCACCGACACGAGCATCAACTTCCCGACCATCAAGGTCGAGAACATCTACATCCTGCCCGGGATCCCGGAGATCTTCCGCGCCAAGCTCGAGGGTCTGAAGCCGCGGTTCAACGCGGATCCGTACTGCGTGAAGGTCGTCTACACGCGCGTCGGCGAGGGGACGATCGCCGAGCATCTGAACGACACGCTCCGGCGGTTCCCCGACCTGCTGCTCGGTTCGTACCCGAAGATCAATCATCCCGAGTACATGGTGAAGGTCACGCTGGAATCGAAGGACGCCGACTACGTCGGGCGCGCCTTCGGACATTTGCTGGCCGTGCTGCCCGAGGGCAGCGTGGTGCGGACGGATGAATAGAGGAGGAGGAATCCGATGATGCGGACCGTACTTGCGGGACGAGGACGGACGGTGGTGGCGGCGGCGGTGCTCGCGACGATGCTCGCGGGGAGCGCGCGGCCGGTGGGCGCGGCGGAGGAGGACGAGAGCCGCTTCGCGACCGATTTCGGCTACGGGGTGGCGGCGTTCTTCACGAACCTCGTCTACATGCCGACGAAGTTCGTGTATGCCACCTTCGGCGGCATCACGGGCGGCATGGCGTACATGCTGACCGGCTTCAACTACCCGCTCGCGCGGCAGATCTGGATCCCGTCGACGGGCGGCGACTACGTGGTGACGCCTTCGATGCTGAGGGGCGAAGACCCGATCTTTTTCAGCGGCACGACCGAGCCGAAGCGCGAGCGCTCGTCGCGCGAGGAGGAGGACCTCGGGACCTCGAGCCCGAAGCCCGCGGCGGCCGGCAAACCGGCCTCGTACTGATCTCGGCCGGGGCGCTTGTCAGCGAAAATCCTTTCTGCCAGTACGACGCCCCGAAAGGGAGGACTCATGATGAAGACATGGCTGGTCGCCGCGAGTGTGCTCGCCGTTTTCGTGGTCAGCTGCTCGCCGAAGCTCGAGGAAGGCGAGATCCTCGAGAAGAAGGGCGATACGTTCACGATCCGGCTCGAGAAGAAGGTCGATGAGCCGATCGACAAGGTCTGGGAGGCGTTCCAGCGCCCCGAGGACATCGAGAAGTACTCCGAGCAGTATCAGCAGTCGAAGCTGGTGAAGTCCGAGGGAGACACCAAGGTCGTCGATTATCGCGTGTCCGCGCTCGGCCAGGTGAACGCTTTCACGATGGAGCTGAAGGCGAACCCGGCCGAGAAGCGCATCGACCTGAAGACGCTCGAGAGCGCGCTCGTCGACATCACGGGCTCGTACGAGATCAAGCCGGCGCCGGACGGGAAGGGCACCCTGGTCGTCTACAAGGCGACCCAGAAGGACAAGGCCAACATCCCCGTCCCGGTGAGCGTCCAGAAGACCGCGATCAAGGATTCGTTCGACAACCTGATCGCCGGCATGAAGAAGGGCATTCAGGCCCAGGGCGGCGCCTCGTAGTCGTCAAGCAAGCCACGTTCCTCGGCGCGGCGACGGAGCCGGGACGCTTCCCGGCTCCGTCCCTTCCCGAGGTTGCCTTCGCGGGCCGGTCCAACGTCGGGAAGTCGTCCGCGATCAACCGCCTCGTCGGTCGTCGCGGCCTCGCCCGTACCAGCTCCACCCCCGGCCGCACCCAGCAGCTGAACTTCTTCGGGATCGACGAGCGCCTCGTGCTCGTCGATCTCCCCGGCTACGGCTACGCCAGGGTGTCCAAGGCGGCGCGCGACGCCTGGCGTCCGCTCGTCGAGAGCTATCTCGGGACGCGCGGCGTGCTTGCGGGCGTGGTGCTGATCGTCGACGTCCGGCGCGGGCTCGAGGAGGAGGAGCACCAGCTGCTCGATTTCCTCGCCGCCCTCGACGTGCCAACGCTCGTGCTCGCGACGAAGATCGACAAATTGAGCCGCGGCGAGCGGACGAAGGCCCTCGCCGCCCTGGCGGCGAGCACGCTCTCCGTGGTGCCGTTCTCGGCGGTGACCGGCGACGGCGTCGCCGCGGCGTGGAAGACGATCACCGGGTGGACGCGACCGGGCGCCGGGACCCCGCCGCGACGGGCGCGCTAGCCCGTGCCGGCGGTCGCCGTCGTGATACCGGTCCGCGACCGGGCCGCCATGGTCGTCGAGGCCGTGCGCTCGGTTCGCGCGCAGACCTGGCGCGACCACGCTCTCGTCGTGGTCGACGACGGCTCGACGGACGGGTCGGCCGACGCGGCGGAGGTCGCGCTCGCCGGCGCGCCCGCGGGATCGCGGGTGCTCAGGCGCGCGCACGCCGGCGTCGCGGCCGCGCGCAACACGGGCGCCGCGTCGGTGGACAGCGCTTGGATCGCGTTCCTCGACTCCGACGATCTCTGGGAGCCCGGGAAGCTCGCGGCGCAGATGACGTGGCTCGCCGCGCATCCGTCGCACCGGATCGCGCAGACCGGCGAGCGTTGGGTCGATCGCGGGCGGCATCGCAATCCGCGCGCTTGGCACCGCAAGGAAGAGCACATCTTCCCGCGCTGCCTCGAGCGCTGCCTCGTGAGCCCGTCGGCGGTCGTCATCCGGCGCGATCTCTACGAGGCTCTCGGCGGCTTCGATCCAAGCTTCCCGGTCTGCGAGGACTACGAGCTCTGGCTCCGGGTGGCGCTCCGCGAGCCGGTCGGCCTCGTCGATGCGCCGCTCGTCGTGAAGCGCGGCGGTCACGCCGACCAGTTGTCGCGCTCGACCTGGGGGCTCGATCGTTGGCGCGTAGCGGCGCTCGCGAAGCTGCTCGCGACGACGCCGCTCGCGCCGTCCGAGCGCGTGGCGGTCGTCGGCGTGCTGCGGAGGAAGTGCGCCGTGCTCGCGGGCGGAGCCGCCCGGCGTGGTCGTGACGCCGAGGCCGCACGCTATCGGCTGCTGGCGGAAGCGGCGGAAACGTGGTGGGAGGGCATCCATGACGCGTGACGAGATCCTCGCGGCGCGCACGGGCGCCTGGGCCGACGACGAGCGGACGGTGCTCGCGGCGATCGTCGCGGAGCTCCGTCCGAGCGCCCACCACCTCGGCGACGCGCTCGACTGGCTCGATGACGTGGCGGTACGCGACGGGACGCGGCCGGCGAGCGTGCTCGACCGCCCGGAGCTCCGCGCGGCGCTCGCGGCGCGGGGCTCGTCGCCCGACCGCTGGAAGCGCTGGAAGGAGGCGCTCCGGCGGCTCCGCTATCCGCGGCTCGCGGCGCGCGAGCGGGAGGTCGCGGCGGCCGTGCGCGCGCTCGACCTCGGGCGAAACGTCACGATCGCGCCGCCCCCGGCGTTCGAGGGCGGCGGCGTCACCGTCACGATCCGCGCGGCGACTGCGGACGAGCTCGCGGCGGCGCTCGATCGCCTCGCCGAGGCGGGCGCGACGGACGCGCTCGCGCGCATCTTCGCGCTCCTCGACTAGCGGAGCGGCAGGCGACCGCATAGAAGCGTCGCCACCGAAAGGAGATTCCTCATGAAGGTGATGCTCGCCGCACTTCTCTGCTGTCTCGCGCTCGCCGTCGGCCCGTCGGCGGAGGCCTACGACCTCACCGGCACCTGGGTCGGAAAGTGGTCCTGCAAGGGCTTCGACGGCGTGAAGTTCACCAGCGGCAACAAGGCCAGCACGCTGCGGATCACGCAGTCGGGGAACGCGATCGCGGCCGAGCTCGACAACGGTGTCTATCGCTACAACGGAGGCGCGATCCCCGACATCGCGAAGCCGGACAAGGGCGAGGCGGCGTTGGTTGCGTGTCCCAACGACAACGTACCGCTCTCCGGAGGGGAATCCGAGATCATGCGCGCCGCCGTGAAGACGAAAGCGAGCACGTTCAAGGCGGCGCTCAAGGCGCTCTCGGTCTTCGAGGACGGCTCCGGCGGCGTCGGAACGTGCAAATACAGCTTCAAGCGAGTCGATCCCGTGAACCCGAACGTGCCGGATTGCCCGGCCTGAGCCTCCCGTGGGCGCTGACGCAATCGAAGGCGGGTGTTTCTGTGGCGCGGTTCGCTATGTCGCCCTCCGGCCCCCGGCCGCCTCGACCGTGTGCCATTGCCGCAGCTGCCGGCGGACGGCTGGCGCTCCCGTCGTCGCGTGGGTGACCTTCGCGGGGGACGACGTGTCGTTCGTGCGCGGCGCGCCGGCGCGGTTCCGATCGAGCCCGGAGGTGACCCGCACGTTTTGCGCGGCGTGCGGCACCCCACTCACGTACGCCCATGCGGATCGCCCGTCCGAGATCGATGTCACGACCGCGAGCCTCGACGCACCGGAATCGTTTCCCCCGGTAGCGCACGTCTGGTGCGCGGATGGCATTGTGTGGGCAGCGCCGACCGACGGTCGGCCGGCGCTGCCGCGTGGCGTCGGAAGCGGGTAGCGCGTTGCATTCCCGTTCCGCGACCTCCGCCCGAGGACGGGGAGGGCGCTGGTCCCGGGTGGGCCTACGGCGACACCGATCCGACGTGGGGCGTCGGGCTCGACAACCCGCCCGCGCGCTCGGCGCGCGCCTCGGCGTCGCCGACACGGCCTTCCGCGCGAAGCCGCCGCCCGACGTACGCTACCTGGCGCATCCGCTCTGAGCGCCGGCGCCGTAGCGGCTCCACCGGCCGCGTGCTACGTACCCCGGGTGTTCACGCCGGATGCCGTCCTGATCGAGCGTGGCGCGGAAGAGGCGCCGATGGTGCGGCGCTGCCGCGAGCGGCTTCCCGACGTGCCGTTCACCGTCATCGAGGATCGCCACGCGGCCCGTGCCATGGTCGGCGACGGCTTTGCGGCCGCGAAGCGCCGGCTGGTCCTCGCCGAGCATCGCGGCAGCTTCCTCGGGCATTGTCCCGCGGGCACACACGGGCTCGCCTGCTGCAACTATCTGGTCGTGAACCTCGCCGCGAACTGTCCGATGGACTGCGGCTACTGCTTCCTGCAGGAATATCTCGCGGACAATCTCCCGCTCACCGCGTACGTGAACCCCGAGACGGCGCTCGCGGAGCTGGCGCTCGTCCTCGCCAAGCACGCCGATCGCCGCTTCCGCATCGGCACCGGCGAGCTCGCCGACAGCTTGGCGCTCGACCCGGTGACCGGCCTCAGCGCGGAACTGGTGCCGTTCTTCGCCGCCCGCCCGAACGCGCTTCTCGAGCTCAAAACCAAGACCGACGCCGTCGACGGCCTCGTCGCGCTCGATCCGAAGGACCGCGTGGTGGTGTCCTGGTCGCTGGCGCCGGCGGCGGCCGTCGCGCTCGCCGAGCGCGGCACGGCGTCGATCGCCGCGCGGCTCGCGGCGGCCCGGCGCGTGGTCGCGGCGGGCTACAAGGTCGGCATCCACTTCGACCCGATGATCGAGCACGCCGGCTGGGAGGAGGGCTACCGGGATCTCGTCGCCGCGATCGCCGAGACACTGCCGGCGGCACGCGTCGCGTGGGTGAGCATGGGCGCGCTCCGCTTCTCGTCCGGGCTCCGCAGCGCGGTGCGCGCGCGCTTCCCGGGGTCGCCGCTCCTCGCCGGCGAGCTGGTGCGGGGCGCCGACGGCAAGTGGCGAGATTTTCAGCCGCTGCGGGTCGGGATGTATCGCCGCGTCCGCGCCTTCGTGGAGGCGGCGTTGCCGGACGTGCCGCTCTACCTCTGCATGGAGACCCCCGAGGTCTGGCAGCGCGTCTTCGGCGCGTCTCCGCTCGGTGAGCGGGCGCTCGGCGCGCGCCTCGCGGCCCGCTGATGGCGGCGCGCGAGCTCGGCATCGGGATCTTCGACTCCGGCGTTGGCGGCCTGACCGTCGTGCACCGGATGATCGAGGCGCTGCCCGACGAGCACCTCGTCTACCTCGGCGACACCGCGCGCTATCCGTACGGGACGAAGTCGGCGACCGTCGTTTCCCGGTACACACTCGAGAACGCGAAGTTCCTCCTCGACACCGGGGTGAAGCTGCTGGTCGTCGCCTGCAATACGATGTCGGCCGTCGCGCTCGACGCGCTCCGCGCCTCGACCGACGTCCCCGTGATCGGCGTGATCGAGCCGGGGGCGCGCGCGGCCGTCGCCGCGACTCGCAATCGCAAGATCGGCGTCATCGGGACCGAAGGCACGATCGCGAGCGGCAGCTACACGCGCGCGCTCCGCGCGGTCGACTCCGGGCTCGAGATCTACACGCGCGCGTGCCCGCTCTTCGTGGCCCTCGCGGAGGAGGGGTGGGTCGACAACCCGATCGCCGAGCAGGCGGCGGCGATGTACCTCGCGAGCCTGCGGCAGAGCCGCATCGACACGCTCGTGCTCGGCTGCACCCACTACCCGCTCCTGGCGCGCACGATCGGCGCGTACCTCGGCCCCGAGGTGCAGCTCGTCGACTCCGCGGCCGAGACTGCGCGCGAGGTTGCGGCGCTGCTCGCGGCGCGCGGCCTCGGCGCGCCGCCGGGGCCGGGCTCGACGTCGTTCTTCGTGACCGACGTGCCCGACCGGTTCATCCGGATCGGCAGCCGCTTCCTCGGCAGCGCCGTCGACTCCGCCGTTCGCATCGAGCGCTGAGCGGGGGCCATCAGATGTCGCTCGGCGGCGGCGCGGTGACGTCGGACGGGCAGGTTTCGTCCTCGCTCGCGTCGCCGTCCTCTTCCGTCAGCGCGTCGGTGAGCGTCGCGACGTCGTCGGCGAGCGAGCGGACGTCCTCGCCGATCGCGATCACTTCGCGGGTGAGCGCGGCGACGTCCTCGGTGAGAGCGCGGACGTGGGCGCTCAACGAGACGACGGCGAATGCGACGACGATCGCGCTCGCCAGCATGGCGAGCGCGAGCATGATCGTCTGCTTCACGGCGTCTCCGCGAGCGCCGCGCGGACGAGCGGCGACGGCGTCGCGACCGAGGTGAGCCAGAGCTGGTGCACCGCGCGCGTGGCGCCGACGTGGAGCAACCGGCGCGCGCCCGGGCGGTCCGGGAAGTGCGTGCTGCTCACCTCGACCAGGATCACGTAGTCGAACTCGAGTCCCTTCACCTGCTCGATTTCCGTCACCTCGATGCCGGGCGCGAAGGTGAAGTCCTGGCGCGCGACCTGGCGGGTGCGCGGCACCTCGCTGTCGACCAGGCCCTTCGCGTAGAGCGCGCTGAGCTCGCGCGAGGGGGTGAGCACCGCGACCGACGCGTTGCGCTCGCGCGCGGCGAGATCCTGGAGGGCATCCGCGAGGAAGGCGACGCAGGCGCCATGGTCGGCGAAGCGGAAGAGCTCGACGGGCGGCCCTTCGCGCACGGTGCGGAGCGGCGTATCGTCCTCGCGGAGCGGCCCGAGCACGCCGGCCGCGAACGAGGCGACCTGGCGCGAGCAGCGGTAGCTCACCTCGAGTGTGTCGACCTCGGCGCCCCGCAGGCCGAGCTGCTCGAAGAAGGTCGCCCACGAGGTGAAGCCGGTGTTCTCGAGGAGGTGCTGCTGGGTGTCGCCGGCGAGCGTGATGCTCTTGCGCTGATCGAGGCAGCCGAGGAGGACCTGGACCTCGAGCGGCGAGAAGTCCTGCACCTCGTCGACGGCGATGTGGCGATAGCGCAGCAGCGGACCGCTTTTCGCGGGCAGCGCGCCGACGCGGAGTTGCCAGGCCCGCAGGAGGAGCGCGTCGTCCTCGGCGTCGAGCTCGGCCTCGGCCGTGCGGTCGCCGCCGAGCCAGGCGGCGAGCTTCTCGTGCTCGCGGCGCACCCAGTCGATCGCCCGCGCGAGCTCCTCCGGGCCGAATGCGTCGGGCGCGCTCGCGGCGAGCGCCGCGTGAATGCGCGGGGCGTGCGTCAGGACGCTCGCCCAGTCGTCGATCACCTGCGCCGGCGTCGCGGGTCCCGGGGTGTCGGCGACGTGGGCCGCGAGCGCCGCCAGGATCACGGGGTGGAGCTTCAGCCGTTGCACGACCGCCGGCGTGTCCTCGCGTCGATCGGGCGGCAGCGTGGGCAGCACGCGGCGCCGGATCTCGCGCGCCCATTCGTGGAAGGTCCGGACGTGTACCTGGTGCACGCCGAGCGCCGGCAGCACGTGGCTCACGTAGTCGCGGAGCGCGGGCGAGAACACGACGACCAGGGTGCGGTCGGAGTCGATCTTCGGGTCGTCGTAAGCGAGATAGGCGATGCGGTGGAGCGCAACCGTGGTCTTGCCGGAGCCGGCGGCGCCGCGAATGACGACGAAGCCGGACGTCGGCCGGGTGATGAGCGCGAACTGCTCCGGATCGATGAGGCCCGCGATGTCGGGGAGGTGCTTGTCGGCGCGCGCGGGGCCGTCGTGGGGGCCGCCGAGTCGCCGGGTCGCGCCTTCGCCGATCGCGTGGGCGCGGAGCGCGGCGCCTTCGCCGCCCGCGAGACGGGCGGTCTCGGGCGCGATGCGGTGCCAGCCGTCGGCCGCCTCGGGATCGCGCTGGAAGATGCCCTCGGGCGCGTCGACGCGCTGGAGTCGGCGGTCGCGGATGGTGACGGTGCGGCGCACGAGCACCTCGCCGCTCCGCTCGCGTCCGGCGATCTCCTCGTCGAAGAGATCGCCCTGGCGATAGCGGTAGAAGAGGCGCGACACCGGCGCGTGGCGCCAGTCGACGATCGCGACGCCGCCGCCGAGGTGCGTGCCCTTACCGAGCAGGATCTCCTGGTCGCCACTCTCCTCGCGCAGCCGCAGGTGTCCGAAGTAGGGCGAGTCGGCGCTGACGCGCGGCTGGGCTCGCGACGTCCGCAGCTGCTCCAGGAGCGCCGAGTGACGGTGCCACTGCTCGAGGAGCGCCGGCTGGTCCTCCGTCTTGGTGCCGTCGCGGAGCGCCTCACGCAGCCGATCGAGCTCCTGCACGAGCGCACGCTCCGACGGCGTTGCCGTCGCGGCGCTCCCGGGAGCGTCGAGCGCCTTCGCGACCCGTTCGAGGAGGGCCAGCTCTTCGGTGACGATCGGCGGCGGTCCGACGGTGGGCATGGAGGATCAGGTCTAGCAGGACGGGTCGTCGTGAAGGAACCGGGGCGGGTGCCGCGTCCGGGCGGACGTGACCGCGCGGGCGCCGCGGACTAGCATACGGCGCGTGTCGAGTTCCCCGTCCCGGTACCGTCCGGATGACGCGTCCGACTACAGCCATCGCTTCCATGCGGGGAACGTCGGCGACGTCTGGAAGCACTGCGTGCTCGTGGAAGTGCTGCGTCGCGCCGCCGCGGAGAATCGTGTCGTCGCGTACGTCGAGTCGCACGCGGGGGAGGGCGGCTACCCGCTCGGACCGACGGGCGAGTGGACCGAGGGCATCGGTCGTCTCTGGCGCGCGGCCGGCGACCTCGCGGCCGAGGATGCGGCGGGGCGTTATCTCCGGCTCTCCCGCGCGCTCGCGTCCCCGGACCGCTATCCCGGCTCGCCGCTGCTCGCGCGCGCCGCACTGCCCGAGACGGCGACGCTTGCGCTCTGGGAGAGCGACGCGGCGGCGAGCGCCCGGCTCGCGGCCGCGCTCGCGCTGCCCGCGCCGCGCGTCGCGATCACGTGCGGCGACGGGCTCGCCGCGTTGCCCGCGGCCGTCGCCGAGGCGGAGGCGCACGGTGCGCGCGTCGTCGCGCTCGTCGACCCGCCGTTCACCCGGAAGCCCGATTGGATCGCAGTGCCGGATGCGGTGATCGCGGCGGCGGCGCGCGCGCCGCGCGCGACGCTGCTGCTCTGGTATCCGCTGAAGAGCCTGACCCGGCCGAACGCGATGATCGCGCGCTTCAAGGCGGCGGGGGTCGCGGCGAGCGTGGCGGAGCTCGTGACGACGCCGCTCGAGCACCAGCGGTCGCGCCTGAACGGCAGCGGGCTCGTTCTGGTGCGGCCGCCCGACGGCGCGCTCGCGGCGATCGCGAAGGCCGCGCCGCTTCTCGGCGCGCGGCTCGCGACCCGCCCGGGCGTGTGGTCGCTGCGGCTCGCCTCGTGGTGAGCCGCCCACGAAGATCGAGCGCTGCATCGGCGTTTCCAGGTTCGGCGGTCTGGACGAACGGCCGCCGACCTCCTACGTTGGCCCGCCATGATCGATTACCGGACCGAAGGCCCCGTCGCCGTCATCACCATCAACCGTCCCGATGCCCGCAACGCCGTCAACACCGACGTCGCACGCGGACTGGAGGATGCCATCGACAAGATGGAGGCCGACGATACGGTCTGGCTCGGCATCTTGACCGGCGCCAAGACGGAGAAGGGCTACATCTTCTGCGCCGGCGCGGACTTGAAGCAGATGGCCGTGGACCCGGGCGGCATGATGACCCAGCGCGGCGGCTTCGCGGGCTTCGTGAAACGCGACCGTGCCAAGCCCGTCATCGCGGCCGTCGACGGCCCGGCGCTCGCCGGCGGGACCGAGATCGTGCTCGCCTGCGACCTCGTGGTCGCGTCGCGCAAGGCCGTTTTCGGTGTACCCGAGGTGAAGCGGGGTCTGATCGCCGCCGCCGGCGCGCTCTTCCGCCTGCCGTGCAAGCTGCCACGGAACGTCGCGATGGAACTCGCCCTCACCGGCCGTCTCGATTTTCCGGCTGAGCGCGCGCATCACTTCGGGCTCGTGAACGTGCTCTGCGACGAGGGGCAGGCGCTCGCCGAGGCGAAGAAGCTCGCCGCCCAGATCACCGAGAACGCGCCGCTCGCGGTGCGCGAAAGCCGGCGCGTGATTCTCGAGACGGCGGACGCGCCCGATGAGGTCGGCTGGAAGACGTCGGCCGAGGGCATGGCGAAGATGTTCGGCACGGAGGACTTCTCGGAGGGCCTGCAGGCCTTCGCCCAGAAGCGCTCGCCGCAATGGAAGGGGAAGTAGCGCGGGAGGCGCCGCGGGTCCGCCGGTCATGCCGTCTTCCGTCACCTTCGATCTGACCGGCGAGGTCGCGCTCGTGACCGGCGCCACGAGCGGCTTCGGCCGGCATTTCGCGGAGGTCCTGAGCGCGGCCGGTGCGACCGTCGTGCTGACCGGGCGTCGGGTCGACCGGCTCGAGGCGCTGCGCCGCCGGCTCGCCGCCGCCGGCCGCGGCGCGCACGCGGTCGCGCTCGACGTGACCAGCCTGGCGTCGATGCGCGCCTGCGTCGCGGAGGCCGAGCGGGTCGCGGGCGCCATTACCGTGCTCGTCAACAATGCCGGCATCAGCGGGCAGGCGATGGCGCGCGACCTCGGCGAGGCCGACTGGGACGCCGTCATGGACACCAACGTGAAGGGCGTCTTCTTCATGGCCCAACGCGTCGGCGCGCGCATGATCGAGCAGGGCATCCGCGGCCGTATCGTGAACGTCGCGTCGATCGGCGCCGAGAAGCCGCTGCCCGGCCTCGTCGCGTACTGTGCCTCGAAGGCGGCGGTCGCGATGCTGACCCAGGGGCTCGCGCGCGAATGGGCGCGCTACGGCATCGCGGTGAACGCGCTCTGTCCCGGCTACGTGAAGACCGAGATCAACGATACGTGGTTCGAGAGCGAGGGCGGTAAGAAACAGATCGCCGGCTTCCCGCGCCGCCGGCTCGCGACCGAAGCGAGCCTCGACGCGCCGCTTCTCATGCTCTGCTCGCGACACGCGGAGTTCTTAACGGGGTCGCTCGTCACGGTCGACGACGGCCAGCGGCTCGGCTGACGTCGGCGGCCGCGGCGAGGCGGCCGTTGCCCGAGCCGGGCGGCCCGCGTAGCGTCGCCGGCATGAAGCTCGCGCCCTTCGGCGTCAACCGCGGCGCCTTTGGAGCAGATCAGAGCGCTCGGGCGTCGAACGTGCTGCCGCCGCGCGCGGACCTCGGCCTCGCCCTCGCGGGCGCGCTCGCTGCGAGCGCCGGTGATCTCGGGCTCCTCTGGGTCGGGTGGGCAACGGACGGTCGGCTCGGGATTTCGTCGCCGCCCGCCGGGACGCTACTCGCCGGGTACTATCTCGGCGTGCTCGGCATTCCGCTCTACGCGCTCGGCTACCGGGCGCTCGGCGCCGGGCTCGCGGACGCCGCGCCGCGGGCCGCTCGTGTCGTGGTCGCTCTCGGCGTCGTCGGGAGCGTCGTCGGCGCGGTCGTCCACGGCCTGACGGGCGTGCTCGCGCACGTCGCCCTTCGCACCGGCGCGCCGACCGCACCCGACGCGATGCTCCTGCTGCCGGAGGCGGCGTTCCTGCTGCCGCTCTGGGTCGTCGTCGGTGCGGCGATCGCCCTGGGATCCCTCGTCTTCGCCGTGACGGTGGCACGCGGCCGGACGCGTTTCCCACGCGCGCTCGCGCTCTGCAATCCGCTCGTCGTGACGTTCGCGATCGCGGCCGGTGCGGCGCCGGTGCCGCTGCTCGCCGCCTTCGCGATTCCGGCGGCCCCGAACCTCGCCCACGTCGTCGTCTTCGCGGTGCTGCTCGGGTCCCGGCGCCTTTGAACGTCCGCTGGATCGATGCGTCGGCGCTCGCTCGGATTACTTCCGCTTCGCTTTGAACTCCGTCGCGCTGTTCTTCTGATCGTCCGAGAGCCGGAGGGTCCAGCACCCGCCGGCGCTATTGCGGAGCTGGACGATCACATGGGGGTCGCGGACGAAATAACGGTCGGGCGCCGCGGGGCCGGGGAGCGGTACGCTCGGCCCTTTCGCGCTCAGCTTCACCTTCGCACCCGTGGGTTTGCCATCGACACGGAGCCGCCGCACGCCGTGCACGGTTCCCGCGGCGTCCTTGTACTGGACGCGGGTCGGGCCGGCCGCCTGCCAGCCGGCGCCCGCGGGCACGTCGATCCGCGCGGCGAGAGCGCCGACGTTCGCCGTCTCGTCGTAGATGCAGAGCGCGTAGTCGGTGTCGTTGGTCGGATCGCCGACCTCGGCGGGGGTCACCGCCCGGTGCGACGCCACGAGCGCTTGCAGCTTCCGCTTCGCGCCGCCGTCGTCACGGAGGATGAGGCTTCCGTGGTCACCATGGGCACACTGGGAGGCCGGGGCCGGGACCGCAGCGGTGGTGCACCCGAGGGTCGCGTCGCAGACGTCGGTCGTGCACGGGTCGCCGTCCGCGCACGTCACGACGGACGTCGGGTTGATGCATGCGCCGGTCGCATCGCACGTCTCTCCGGACGTGCAGACGCTGCCGTCGTCGCAGACCGTGCCGGCGGCGTCGAGCGTGCAACTCGACGAGCAGCAGTCGCCGTCGCCGGTGTTGCCGTCGTCGCATTGCTCGAAGCCTTCCTTGAAGCCGTCGCCGCAGACCGGCGTCCGCGGCGTCACGGTAATGG
This sequence comes from Deltaproteobacteria bacterium, assembly GCA_020848745.1. Taxonomy (NCBI): domain Bacteria; kingdom Pseudomonadati; phylum Myxococcota; class Myxococcia; species Deltaproteobacteria bacterium. The sequence continues at coordinate 90,097 of JADLHM010000110.1, forward strand.
TCAGCGCCGGCGGCACCAGGCCCGGGAAGAGGTCTTCGAACTCCGTGAGCTCGAACGGCGGAAAGTCCTGGTCGGTGACCGTGAAGGCGGACGGTGGCGGGCACGGGAACCCGCCGTCGAGCGCGAACACGCAGGAGATCAGAACCTGGGGAGCGCTCAGGCCGGTCTGGGAGGCGACGAAGTTCGAAAGCTTCCCGGCGTCGTCGTCCCAGATCGTGTTCTCGAACGCGGCGAGCTTCGTGCACACGGGCGTGAAGCCCAACCCGATGAAGGAGCCGCCCGCACCGGAGTAGTCGAGGCCGTACGCAATGAGCGGGAGCGGACCCGGATCAGCGAGGGCGATCTGGACGTCGCAGGTGTCCTGCGCGTGCACCCGAGCGGCGAAGCCGATCGCCAACGCGATCGCGGCAGCGACGACCTTCACGAAGCGAGCACGTTCCTTCATCGTGTGGCCTCCTCGATCGCGAATCGCTCGGCTCGAGCCGGATCGCGGTCGGCATCATCGCCCGGATTTCCAGCGAGCACCACTGGTTTCTTCGGCTTGTCGGCGCCCTGCGCGCCACGTTGCGTCGTTGGAGTCTCGGGGCCCCGTCCTCTCGGGCGAAAGGCCGTCACGCGGGAGGGGGCTCGTGGCGGCGTCCGGTGCGCGCGCGCGCCGCCGCGAGCGCGGCCGCGACGAGCGCGCCCACGAGCGCGCACGCCATGTCCTTCTCGGCGTCCCACGGGTCGCCCTGCGTGCCGAGGAAGGCGGTGCCGGCGGCGGGATCGACGACGCGCGCCGTCAGCCACTCGACGATCTCGTAGAGCGCGCTCCAGAGCGCGACGCCGGCGATGCTGAAGTAGAGCGTGCCGAGCTCGCCGGGCCGGCGGTGCTGGCCGCGGCCGAAGCCGAGCTCGCGCACCGGACGCAGCATGAGGAGACCGAAGGCGAAGTGCACGAAACGGTCGTAGTGGTTGCGGCCGAGGCCGAAGGCGTCGCGGATCCAGTCGCCGATCGGCACCTCCGAGTAGGTGTAGTGGCTGCCGATCGTGTGCAGGATCGCGAAGAGGGTGCCCTGCGCGTAGGCGCGGTCGCTGAAGCGAAAGCGTCGGGAACTCCAGACGACCAGCGGCAGGGCGACCAAGGTCGGCAGATTCTCGAGGAACCAATCCTCGCGAAAGCGCGGCGCGATCGCGAGCGCGACCCAGACGACGAGGAAGACGCCGAGGCAGGTCGCCGGCACGAGGTCGCGCCGCCGCGTCCGCGCGCGCCGCGCCGTTCTCGGCGTCCGGCTCACGCCGGCCGGAGCTCCAGACAGCCGATCTCGCGCGGCGTGAAGAGGCGGATCGGTTGTCCGGTGAAGCCGAGGCCGTTGCTGACCACGAGGGTCGCCGCGCCGGAGCGGAACGTCCCGCGATCGTAGCGCGTGATCACCTCGGCGAAGTTCCGCACGCGACCACGGACCGGCGTCGGCAGGCCGATCTGGCCGCCGTGCGTGTGCCCCGCGAGAACGAGATGCGCGCCGAGCGCGGCGGCCTGCTCGAAGCAGTCGGGGCGGTGCGTGAGCACGACGAGCGGGCGTTCCGCCGGCAGATCGCGGGTGAGTCCGGGCAGGGCAGGGTGCTCGAGCACTCCGCGCGCCCAGTCGCGCCCGAGGTCGTCGAGGCCGACGATCGTGAGACGGTCGCCGTCGCGCTCGATCTCCACCCGCGCGTTTCGCAGCACGGTGAACGGCGTGAGGTTCCGCAGGCCCTCCGCCACGGCGTCGGCGCCCGCCGCGACGTCGTGATTGCCGAGCGTCACGAGGACTCCGTGCCGGGCCTTCAGGCCGGCGAGCACCGGGAACCAGCCCGCGCACGTGACGGCGCGATCGACGAGGTCGCCGGTGATGCAGACGAGGTCGGGCGCGAGCGCGTTCACGCGCTCGACGTGGCGCGCGAGCTCCGCGCGATCGAGGTACGCGCCCATGTGAAGGTCGCTCAAGTGGACGATCCGGAATCCGCGGAACGCCGCCGGCAGCGCCGGGATCGCGATCGTCGTCCGGGTCATGGCGAGCGCGCGCCGGCCGTAGGTGTAGCCGAAGAGGAAGAGCGCGCCGGTCGAGACGAGGGCCGCGTCGACGACCGCCTCGAAGAGCGGCTGCCAGCGCGCGGGATCGACGGGCGGCGCGAACGCCGCGAGCGCGACGCCGGGAGGCGCGGTCACGCGCAGCAGCGTCCACGCGAGCTCGGCGCTCGCCAGGACGAGCGCCGCGAATACCGAGGTGAAGGCGAAGCCCGCGTAGGCGGCGAGGAGCGGGCCGCGCGGCCGCGTCGCGAGGCGCCGCGCCAGGATCAGGTTCACGCCGTAGAAGCCGACGACGCCGAGCGCATGGTGCGCGGGAGCGGGCGCGATGCCGGAGCGCGCGAGCACGCGGGCGATCACGAGCCATTCGCCGACCGCGATCGCCGCGAGGAGGAGTCGAAAGAAGACCCGAAAGAACCCGAGTCGCAGACGCTCCCCGAGATCGCTCGTCCGCGCCGACGGGAGGGTCGTGGAGACGCCGTTCGCCATCCGGTTGACGTAGCACAGGACGAGAGACGCCGCCGCCCATGAGCCGTCGGACGCGTGGTCGCCTTCCGTATGCGGCGGGGACCGTCCCGCTCGGCATCATGCGCCGCCCCCGCTTTGCGGCACCCCGACGACTGGGTTATGAGTAACGATTCATGCTGAAGACCCTCGTCCGGAAGATCGTCGGCACCCGGAACGAGCGCGAGATCAAGCGCATGCAGCCGTTGGTCGCGGAGATCAACGAGCTCGGTCCAGCGCTTGCCGCGCTCACCGACGAGCAGCTGCGCCGCAAGACGGTCGAGTTCCGCGAGCGCCTCGACAACGGCCAGGAGCTCGAAGACCTCCTGCCCGAAGCGTTCGCCGTCGTGCGGGAAGCTTCGGGGCGCGTCCTCGGGATGCGCCACTTCGACGTCCAGATGGTGGGCGGCATGGTGCTCCACAGCGGCAAGATCGCCGAGATGAAGACGGGCGAAGGGAAAACGCTGGTGGCGACCCTCCCGGTCTATCTGAACGCGCTGGTCGGCAAGGGTGTCCACGTCGTCACCGTGAACGACTACCTCGCCCGCCGCGACGCCGAGTGGATGGGGCGGCTCTACAAGATCCTCGGCTTGTCGGTCGGCGTGATCCTGCACGGACTGAACGACCGGGAACGCCAGGAGGCCTACAACGCCGACGTCACCTACGGTCAGAACAACGAATTCGGCTTCGACTACCTGCGCGACAACATGAAGTTTGCCCTCGAGGACTACGTCCATCGGACCTTCCCGAAGGAGGTCCAGGACGCCAAGGGCAAGACGGTCCAGAAGCTCTTCAACTACGCGATCGTCGACGAGGTCGACTCGATCCTGATCGACGAGGCCAGAACGCCCTTGATCATCTCGGGCCCGGCCGAGGAATCGACCGAGAAATACTACGTCATCGACCGCGTCATCCCCCGCCTCCAGAAGGAGACCGATTTCACGGTCGACGAGAAGACGCGGAACGCCATCCTCACGGAGGAAGGCATCGCCAAGGTCGAGCGCGCGCTCAGCGTCCCGAACCTCTACGATCCGGGCGAGATCGACACGCTCCACCACGTGAACCAGGCGCTCCGCGCCCACGCCATCTACAAGCGCGACGTCGACTACGTCGTGAAGGACGGCGAGGTGCTGATCGTCGACGAGTTCACCGGCCGCCTCATGCCGGGCCGGCGCTGGAGCGACGGCCTCCACCAGGCGGTGGAGGCGAAGGAAAACGTCAAGATCGAGCGCGAGAACCAGACGCTCGCGACGGTGACGTTCCAGAACTACTTCCGCATGTACGAGAAGCTCGCCGGCATGACGGGCACCGCCGACACGGAAGCAACCGAGTTCCATCAGATCTACGAGCTCGAGGTGCTGGTCGTGCCGACCCACCGCGACATGATCCGCAAGGACAACGCCGATGTCGTCTACAAGACCGAGCGCGAGAAGTTCGACGCCGTGGTGGAGGACATCCGCGAGCGCCACGAGAAAGGGCAGCCGATCCTCGTCGGCACGATCTCGATCGAGAAGTCGGAGCATGTCTCGAACCTCCTGAAGAAGGTCGGCATCAAGCACCACGTGCTGAACGCGAAGCAGCACGAGCGCGAGGCCGAGTTCGTGGCCCAGGCTGGCCGGCTCGGCGCGCTCACGATCTCGACCAACATGGCGGGCCGCGGCACCGATATCGTCCTCGGCGGCAACCCCGAGTTCATGGCGGCGCACGAGGTCGGGACGCGCGACCCCGAAGACCCGGCGTTCCAGGCGGCGCTCGAGAAGTACAAGGCGCAATGCGCGGGCGAGCGCGAGCAGGTGCTGGAAGCCGGCGGCCTCCACATCCTCGGCACCGAGCGCCACGAGAGCCGGCGCATCGACAACCAGCTGCGCGGCCGATCGGGGCGCCAGGGCGATCCCGGCAGCTCGCGGTTCTTCCTCTCGCTGGAAGACGACCTGCTCCGCATCTTCGGTGCCGAGCGCGTGCAGAAGATCATGGAGCGCCTCGGCATGGAGGAAGGCGAGCCGATCGAGCACCGTTGGATCAACACGGCGATCGAGAACGCCCAGAAGAAGGTCGAGGCCCACAACTTCGACATCCGCAAGCACCTCCTCGAGTATGACGACGTCATGAACAAGCAGCGCGAGGTCATCTACGCGCGCCGGCGCGAGGTGCTCTCGGCCGAGAGCTTGAAGGACGAGGTGCTCGAGACGGCGGAGGAACTCGCCGACGGGATCGTGGCGACCCAGCTTTCGAAGGACGAGTCGCCCGACCAGTGGGACTGGCGGGCGCTCGACGACGTGCTCTTCCGGCAGTTCGGCCTGCGCATGAGTCTCCCGGAGCCGGAGCGCGAGGGGCTGGCGACCGAGGATGCTCAGCAGCTGGTCGTCGACCGCGTGCGCGCGCTCTACGAGGAAAAGGAGCGGACGTTCACCGCGCCCGTCCTCCGCCACCTCGAGAAGGTCATCATGCTCCAGGCGATCGATACGCTCTGGAAGGACCATCTCCTCGCGATGGACCACCTGAAGGAGGGCATCGGGCTCCGTGGGTACGGCCAGAAGAATCCCCTGCAGGAGTACCAGAAGGAGGGATTCGACATGTTCCAGGACCTGATGAACCGGCTCGACGCCGACATCATCGAGAAGCTCTTCACGGTCCAGCTCGCCCGCGAGGAAGACGTCGAGCGCATGGAGCAGAAGCAGCAGCAGCGCCAGGCCAAGATGTCGATGACCCATGGCGGCGCGGCGGAGGCGGCGCAACCCGAGATCGTCAAGCGCGACGCGCCGAAGGTGGGGCGGAACGATCCCTGCGTCTGCGGCTCCGGAAAGAAATACAAGAAGTGTTGCGGGGCGGCGCACTGACCCCGCTCGGCTCGCTGCGCCCATGAAGCTCGACGTCGTCGAAACGCCGGTTGCCGTTCCGGGGTTCTTGTTCGCGGGCGTCGCATGCGGGATCAAGGCGTCGGGGAGGCCGGACCTGGCGCTCATCGTCTCCGACGTGCCGGCGGTGGCGGCGGGGGTCGTGACGCGCAATCGCGTGAAGGCGGCGCCCGTTCGGATCGTCATGGAGCGCCTCGAGCGCGGCCGGGCCCAGGCGGTGGTCATCAACAGCGGCAACGCCAACGCCTGCACGGGGGCGGCCGGCATGAAGGTGGCGCGCGATGCCTGCGCGCACGTCGCCGCCGGACTCGGCATCGACGCGAGCGCGGTCCTGCCGTGCTCGACCGGGAAGATCGGCGTCGTGCTGCCGGCGGCCCCCATGCGGAAGGGCGTCGCCGCGGCGCTCGCCGCCCTCGACGACGGCGGCTTCTGGCGCGCCGCGCGCGCGATCATGACGACCGACGCGTTCCCGAAGGCCGGTGCCCGCCGCGTGCGGGTCGGCGGGCGCACCGTCACGATCGCCGCGATGGCGAAGGGCGCTGGGATGATCGCGCCCGACATGGCGACGCTGCTCGTCACGGTCGTGACCGACGCCGCGATCGCGGCCCCTGCGCTCCGGACGTTCGTAAGGGAGGCGGTCGCGACGTCCTTCAACGCGATCACCGTCGACGGCGACTGCAGCACCAACGACACCGTGCTGATGCTCGCCAATGGCGTTGCGGGAAACGCGCGCTTCGCGCCGGCGAGCCCGGACGGCCGGCGCTTCCAGCGGGCGCTCACCGGTCTTCTCGAGGCGCTCGCCGACATGGTCGTCGCCGACGGCGAGGGCGCGACCAAGCGCATGCGGATCACGGTCGCCGGCGCGCGCACGGCCGCCGACGCACGGCGGGCCGCGCGCGCGATCGGCGAGTCGCAGCTCGTGAAGACGGCGCTCTTCGGCGGCGATCCCAACTGGGGCCGCATCGCGTGCGCGGCGGGCTACGCGGGCGTGCCGCTCGACGCCGACCGGCTGAGCGTCACGATCGCCGGCGTGCGGGTTCTGCGGCGCGGCGTGCCGGAGGCGCCGGCGGTCGTGGCGCGTGCGGCCCGCGGCATGCGCGGCGGCGCGGTCGACGTCACGGTCGACCTCGCGGCCGGTGGGCATGGCGCGGCGACGCTCGTGGCGAGCGATCTCACGCCCGCCTACGTGAAGTTCAATTCCGACTACTCGACGTGAGGAAGAGGAGGGGCGGGCGTGACCGGCGAAGCTGCTGCCACTTGGAAGCGCTGTAACACCTGCAAGAAGCCGATCGCGTTCGGCAGCGGCTACTTCAGCTGTAGCGTGTCGACCTGCAGCCGCAAGGGGACGGACTTCGCGTTCTGTTCGGTCCCGTGCTGGGATGCGCACGTACCGGTACTGCGTCACCGCGACGCGTGGGCCGAGGAGGAGACCGCGCCGACCGCCGCCGCGTGGGCGGCGCGCCAGCGGGCGGAAGCGGAGCGGCCCGCGGCGCCGCCGCGGGCTTCCGTGCCGCCGCCGCGTCCATCGGGCGCGGCGGGCCCATCCGCGGCGCCCATCCCGCGCGACGTCCTGATCGTCGTGTCGAAGCTGAAGGCGTACGTCCGCGCCCGTTCCGGCATGAACACCTCCGACGCGGTCGCCGACGCGCTCTCCGACCGCGTGCGCGCGCTCTGCGACCAGGCGATCGACCAGGCGCGCGCGCACGGCCGCAAGACCGTCCTCGATCGCGACTTCGACTGATGCCTCCGCCGATCCCGGACCGGGCCCTCCGCCAACCGCGCTATCTCAGCGTCCGCCGCTCGCCGCTCGCGGGGCTCGGCGTCTTCACCGCCCGCGCCATTCCGAAGGGGACGCTGCTGCTCGAGTACCTCGGCGAGCGTATCTCGCACGACGAAGCCGGCGAGCGCTACTACGCCGCGAAGGAGCCGGACGCGTTCGTCCTGCTCTTCACCGTGAATCGCAGGGTCGTCATCGACGGCGGGGTCGGCGGCCGCGCGGCGCGTTACGTCAACCATTCGTGCGATCCCAACTGCGAGGCCGACGAGATCGGCGGGCGCATCTTCATCACCAGCATTCGCGAGATCCCGGCCGGCGCGGAGCTCACCTACGATTACAACATGGAGGCGCCGTCGCCGCTGCCGCGGGACTGGCGCCGCCGCTACGCTTGCCGTTGCGGTACGGTGCGCTGTCGGGGCACGATCGTCGTGCGACCGCGGCGCCGCCGCCGATCCGCCGCCGCCACGAAACGAAAGTCGAGGTCCCGATGAACGATCCGTATCAGTGGCTCGATGCCGTGACGCAGGCCGCGCTCGTCCGCCAGGGGGAGGTCACGCCGCGCGAGCTCGTGGAGGCGGCGATCGCCCGCGCCGAGCGCGTGAACCCGGCGCTGAACGCCATCATCACGCCGCTCTACGAGAAGGCCCGCGCCGCCTCGGTCGACCCGCGGCTGCCGGCGGGGCCCTTCCACGGCGTCCCCATGCTGCTCAAGGACATTTTCGGCTACAGCGCCGGCGACGCCTACCACATGGGGATGCAGGCGCTGCGAGACGCCAACTTCCTCGCCCCGCACGATACGCATCTCGTGACCAAGCTCCGCCGGGCCGGGTTCGTCTTCCTCGGCCGCACCAACGCGCCCGAGCTCGGCACGATCCCCTCGACGGAGCCGTTGACCTACGGCCCGACGCACAATCCCTGGGATCCGACGCGCTCGCCCGGCGGGTCGAGCGGCGGCTCCGCGGCCGCCGTGGCGGCGGGCGTCGTCGCGGTCGCCCACGCCAACGACGGGGGCGGATCGATCCGCATCCCGGCGAGCGCGTGCGGCGTGGTGGGCCTGAAGCCCTCGCGCGGGCGGGTCTCGTTCGGACCGGATCTCGGCGACGGCGTCGGCGGCCTCGCGGTCGAGGGCTGCGTGAGCCGGACGGTGCGCGACACGGCGGCGTTCCTCGACGTGGTCGAGGGGCTCATGCCGGGCGATCCGTACGGAGCACCGCCTCCGCAACGGCCCTACCGCGAGGAGGTGGGCGCCGATCCCGGGACGCTCCGCATCGGCGTCATGACGCAGGCGCCGGCCGGGTCGACCATGGTCGATCCGGACTGCGTAGCGGCCGTCGAGGGCGCCGCGGCGCTGCTCGGAGAGCTCGGCCATCGCGTCGAGTCGTCGCATCCGACGGCGCTCGACGACATGGAGACGTTCCAGCACTTCGGCATCATGTTCGCGACCTCCACCGCGCGCATCCTCGACGCCGTCGGCGAGCTCCTCGGCCGCACCCTCGGTCCCGAGGACGTCGAGCCGTTCAACTGGGCGCTCGCGGAGATGGGACGCGTCGTGAGCGCGCGCCAGTACCTCATGACCGCCGATTGGCTCTTCGGGTACACCCGGCGCGTCGCCGACTGGTGGGCCGGCGGCTTCGATGTGCTGCTGACGCCGACCTTGCCCGAGCCGCCGTGGGCGCTCGGAGGATTCCACGGCGTCGACCCGATGATGGCGGGGCTGCGCGCCCAGGCCCTGTGCGCCTTCACGGGCCCGTTCAACATGACCGGCCAACCGGCGATCTCGCTGCCGCTCGCGTGGAACGCGAACGGCCTGCCGATCGGCGTGCAGCTCGTCGCGGCCTACGGACGCGAGGACCTGCTGCTGCGGGTCGCAGCGCAGCTCGAGCGCGCGCGGCCGTGGATCGATCGACATCCGCCGATCATCGCCTAGCGTCCGCCGGACGTCGGGTCATGCCCTGACCCGCGGCGGGCGTCACCGAACGAGGTGCACCCCGGGTGCGCGATCGCGCCGGATCGGCGTGCCGAGCGTCCGGTCTGATCCGGATCAGCGCAGCTCGACGCTCGGTATTGCGCCGTAGTGGCGCACTTCGAGCTCCGTGGCGCGCTTTCGCGCGGCCGTCCGATGGACGCCGAGCGCCGCATGTCCATCGAAGGGGCTACGAACATGGGTTCTTTCACCGGATTGAGCCTGACGACCAGGGGCCGGTTACTCTGTAGACCTCTCGCGCGGGTGAGTTCGCAGCCACCGTCGGCCTGCGCTTGGCCCGCGCACCTACCCAGATACCCAAGGAGGTCCTGACCCATGCGCTCTCCCATCTACCGTTCACTGGTCTCCGGCGTGGCGGGCATCGTCACGGCGCTCGCGACGCTCGCGGCGCCTGCCGCCGCCGCCGTCGTCTGCGTACCGAACATCGGCATCGACGGCTCCTGTACGGGATCCGCCGCCACCATCAACGCCGGCATCGCCGCGGCCGCCGCCGGCGACACGGTGCTCGTCGACGACGGCACCTACGTCGAGTTCGTCGTCATCGACCGGAACGTGACCTTGGTCTCGCTCAACGGCCGCGCCGTGACCACCATCGCCCCGCCGTCGACGCCGACCGGCACGCTCGGCACCATCACGGTGATCAACGCGACGACCGGCGCGCAGATCGGCGCGCCCGGCCAGGGCTTCACGGTGAATGGCATCGACAACCTTTCGCCCGGGGTCGAAAGCGCGGCCGTCTACTTCCAGGGCAGCCACAGCAACGCGAAGGTGCTCGACAACGAGATCGTGGCCGCCGGCGACGCGGGCTTGCAGACGGAGTACGGCCCGACCATCAGCGGCTTCGTCGTCTCCGGCAACACGTTCTCCGGCCAGACCTTCACCGGTGCGAATCCCGCGGACTACGGCTTCGCGAACCAGTTCACGACGCCGAACGTTCCCCGTCAGCTCGTGGCGATCGGGTGCGGCGGCGGGTGCCTCAACACCTCCAGCACCACCTTCACCAACAACCAGGTGACGGGTGCCGCGGGCGGCTGCAATGCGGGCGGCCAGGAACAGGGCAACACGCTCGTCACCATCGACTCGAACGGCGCGACCATCACCGGCAACGACTTCAGCGGGACGACGAGCCGGTTCGCGACCAGCCTGCGGGCGCGCGGCGCGAGTACCACGATCTCCGGCAACACCTTCGACAGCACCGGCCTCGTGGCGAGCTGCGCGACGCCGATCGTGCCGCCGGCGACCGGCCACGTCTACGTCCAGAACACCGGCGAGACGGTCGGGACCGTGGCGGGGCAGAACACGTTCGACAAGGGCGTCTACGCGAACGCCGCCGTGGGCACGATCGGGTTGAACATCCAGGGCGCGAACAACGCGGTGCCGAACGGGACGACGGTCTCCGTGCTGCCGGGGACGTACCAGGAGAGCCCGAATCTCACCAAATCGCTCACCCTGCAGGCAGTCGCGCCCACCTGCGGCGCGACTATCATCCAGTTGCAGGCGCCCCCGGTTGCGACCACGTACCTCGGGGCGCTGACGATCAACGGCGCCGACACCACGATCGACGGCTTCACGATCGTCGGGCGCGACGGGACCCCGTCCGTGATCGCTGCCACCAACATCTACCTCAGTCCGGGCCTCAATACCGTCACCATCAGCGACAACTGCCTCAAGGTGGGCGCGAGCGACCCGGGCAGCACCACGGGCGACGACGGCTTCGGGATCGTCTCGTCGTACGACGACACGAGCGTGAACGTGAACAGCCTCGTCGTGACCGGAAACACGTTCCAGCCGCTGAACGCCGTGGCTGACCGTGTCTTCTACATCAACCCGGGCGTGGACGAGTTCCGGTTCGAGAACAACGCCATCTCGGGCAACTTCCGCTACTCCACGGTGACGCAGGCGGCCGACGGCCTCGTCAAGGACAACGTCATGACCGGGACCGGCGCGCCGGGGAACCGATCGGGCGGCCTCGTGGCGTGGGGCTACCCCGACGCGACCGTGTGGGGGAGCACGACCTTCACCGGCAACGACATCAGCGGCACCCGGCGCGCCATCGGGATCTACGAGGCCAACGACGTGGTCGTCCAGTGCAACCGCTTCGCCGACAACGGCCGCGGCGTCGAGGTGATAGAGTACATCACGGGCGTCAATTTCGACCTGAGCACGATCGACATCCACACGAACAGCTTCCTGAACAGCGACGTCGAGGGCGTCACCAACAACTGTGACGGCGGCGTCAACGTCTGCGTCGACAGCAACGGCAACGTCGATGCCGAGAACAACTGGTGGGGCTGCGCGGCCGGTCCGACCAACCCGGCGTGCGATGCGGTGAGCGTCGGCGTCGACTACACGCCGTTCGCCGTGGGGCCGGCGCCGTGCGTGAGCTGCACGCAGGATGCGGACTGCAACGACGGGCTCGTGTGCAACGGCGCCGAGACCTGCAACGTCGGCACGGGGATGTGCGTTCCCGGCACGGCGCCGGATTGCTCGCCGTTCGCCGATCAGTGCAACGCCGGCGTGTGTGCGGAGCCGGGCGGGTGTCAGGCCTCCCCCCTGCCGAACGGCACCGGGTGCGTCGCGACGCCCGATACGTGCTCGATCCCCGACACCTGTCAGATCGGGGTCTGCACGGACGGCGGCGGCGGCGACGTCGACGTCGACGGCATCTGCGCCACCGACGACAACTGCCCTGTGGTCCCCAATCCCGACCAGGCCGACATCGACGGTGACGACCTCGGCAACGTTTGCGACCCGGACGACGGGCCGATGAACGCCACCTCGGTCGATCTGAAGCGATCCAACAACGTGGGGCGCCCGAACGGAGGTGTGGGTCTCAAGGGCGACGTGATCCTCGATCCGTCGCAGAGTCTCCTGACGTCGCCGAAGATCACCTTCACGGTCACGGACAGCAAGACGCCGACGCCGTTCTCCGTGTCGCAGACCTGGACGGTCAGCACCGAGTGCGCGGTCAAGGGAACGCGCATCAGCTGCTCGACGGCGGACAAGAAGTTCAAGGCGAGGTTCAAGCCGTTCCCGAAGACGCCGGACGTGTATCGCTTCTCCGCGCGTTTCCGGAAGCTCGCGACGGCCACGGACCTCGTGTTCGAGGGGCCGGTGACGGTCGTCCTCACCTTCGGCCCGCCGCCGCCGGCGAGCGGACAGTTCGACCTCACCTCGGTGATCTCGGACTGCCGCGCTACCTCGAGCGGCATCAAGTGCCGGCAGTTCTGAGCTGAGTGCAGTGGCGAGCGTGCGAGCGGGGATGCCGGGCGTTGTCCGGCGTCCTCCGCTCGCACGCGCCACCGGGAGGTTCCCCGCGGCGCTCCGGCGAAAGGATGTATCGTTGCGGCGCAGAGAGATTCACCGCTGATGGCTTGCGCTCGGTCCGTCGCGTGTTATCAAGAACGAGGCGTCGGCGATGACCACGGACCATTGGCTGTGCTCGTGAACGCTCCGGCTTCGGCCATTCGCATCGCGATCTCCGATTCCCGCACGCTCGTGCGCGAGGGCTTGAAGGCGCTCCTCCAGCTCCAGGCGGGTGTGGTCGTGGCGGCGGAGATCAGCGACGGCGCCGACGTCCTTCCCCGGCTGACGAACGCACCGTGCGACGTCCTCTTGCTGGATCGCGGCATGCCGCTCGGAAATACGGACATCCGTGAGCTCAGCGAGGGCATCCGCGTCCTCGTGCTCTGTAGCGACGGGGACGATCCGGGCGATGCGCTGAACGCGCTGCGATCGGGAGCGCGGGGCGTGGTGTTCCATGAGTCGTCGGTGGCGGCGCTCATCGAGGCGATCCGCACCGTCGCGGCGGGGCGCGTGTGGATGCCGTCCGAGCTTCAGGCGCGCGTGGCCGACTTGCTGCACGAGGAGCCCCCCGCGCGTCTCACGGCGCGGGAGCGCGAGATCACGAAGCACGTCGCCAACGGCCTCCGCAACGCGGAGATCGCGCGCCTGCTCTTCATCAGCGAGCAGACGGTGAAGACGCACCTCGGCCGCATCTTCCGCAAGGTGAGCGTCCGGGATCGCATCGGTCTGACCCTGTACGCGTTGCGGTGCGGCCTCGTCGCCCGCGCCAAGTAGCCCCGAGAGCCTGCGCGAAAGCGTGCGTGCGGGTGCATCCGGAGAATACCCGACGCGCGGAGGCGGGGGGCGATGGCGGGAGGCACCGCTCCAAAAGGGGACGACTGGCCGGTGATCGACCTCCGTCGCGGGCGAAAGTGCTTCAAGGCGGGTCAGCCCGCCCGGAAACTCCGTCCCGAAAAGGCGCGTCCGGGACATAGATCGATATCGAGTCACGCATATGCGGGTCACCCAGTCGTCGTACTGAATATAAGTTAGCCGGCGTATTGAGCCTGACGATGGTCTCTCGGGTATCCGTGACCAACCCTAACCAGCCGTACCAATCCGTAAGGAGCCGATCCATGCGCCACGAGTCCCGTCGCTCCCGTCCACATCGGTGGGTGGTCATCGTCTGCGCCGCGCTGATGACGGCGATCGCCGCCGCTGATGCCTCGGCGGTTCCGAATCCGGCACCGGTCCAGCTCTTCTACGTGCCGTTCCCCGAGGACCAGTTGCTGACCGCGCTGCAGGCGATCACGAGCGGTGGTATGGGCACCACACCCGCGAGTCCGGTCACGAGCTACATCTCGATCGCGGCGGTCGCGGACGGCACGATCGTCTACTACGATCAGTGGGAGAACGGGTACGACGCCGACATCGCCAATCCGGCGAATCTCTACAGCGGCGGCAACCCGGGCGGAACGCAGATCTGGGGCGACGGCAATCCGGCGAACGGTGCGCCGCCGTCCGTTTGCGTCGGCGGCAGCAACAACGGTGCGAGCTGCACGGTGAACTCGCAGTGTCCGGGCGGGACCTGCGACACGAGCGACCTGATCAACGCGGGGAAGGTGATCGTCCTCAAGAACGACATCAACACCGCCAGCATGCTCACCATCGACTTCGACGGACGCGACAAGATCGCGGCGACGAAGACCATCGCGGTGTCGAAGACGGGATGGGCCGCCGGCTCCGGTACGCTTCTCGCCGGCTCGGTCGAGATCTTCGACACCAACAGCTACGGCACCGACTACCGCGCGCCGGTCGGAGCCAACATCCCGGACGGCACCGACCACCAGATGTTCGAGTACACGAGCCTCTTCATCGTCGCCGCCGCAAACAACACGACCGTCAACATCGACAAGGACGCGAGCGGGGGCTTCGAGACGACGGTGGTGCTGAACGAAGGCGAGAACTACTTCGTGAACGGCGGCGTCGTCGCGGGTGGGCACGTCACGTCGGACAAGCCCGTCGAGGTTCACATGCTGACGGGCGACATCGCCTCGACCTACGAGAGTCGCGACTCCCAGATCCTTCCGACGAGCCTCTGGTCGAAAGCGTACTACACGCCGGTGTCGACCGCGGCGACCGCGCAGAACCAGGCGGCGGGCACGACGGTCTGGCTCTACAACCCCGGTGCCGGCAACCTCACGGTGCAGTACACCACGCGCGACGGCGGCGGGGCCCTGACGACGACGCCGCTCGTCGTGCCGGGCGGGCCGGCGGGCGGCTATCTGTCGCAGGTCATCCCCGACGGGTACGGGGCGAGCTTCACGGCGCTGTCGGCCTTCTACGCGCTCTCGACGACCAACTCGACCGACACGAATAACGGCGGCAACCAGTCATGGGACTGGGCGTACACGCTCGTCCCCGAGGACTCGCTGACCCCGCAGGTGCTGATCGGCCTCGGCATCGGCCGCGACCCGACGTCGGGGACGAATCCGAACGAGAACGGCAACCCGGTGTGGGTGACGCCGGTCGGGAACGGCGACGTGGCGGTGACGGTCTACGTCGACTTCGACGCCGATCCGCTGACCGGACCGCTCACCGATCCCAACGGCAACCAGTACAACGTGGCGCTCTCGCTGAAGGAGCTCGAGCGCGCCAAGATCTACGATACCAACGACCGCGATCAGACCGGGACGCTGGTCTACACGTTGACGACGGGCGTGAAGCTCGCGGCCGCCTGGGGGCAGGACCCGCTGACCGCGACGATCTCCGCTCCGGGGCTCGACGTCGGTACGGGCGTTCCGCCGCTGCCGCTCTTCTCGGCCGGCAAGAATGGCACGCTCTTCACCGACAACGATGGCGACGGCTTCATCAGCCCGGGCGACGTGATCCTGTACACGATCCCGATCGTCAACATCAGCCGGGCGCCCGTGCCCGACATCCTGTTGAAGGACACGCTGCCCGCCGACACGACGTACGTGCCGAACTCGACCTTCTTCACCAACGCTGCGAACGTCACGACGCCGATCCCGGACGACGGCATCGGCACGGCGTTCCCGCTCGACGGGGCCGGCGTGATCCTCGATCCCATCACGGCGCTCCCGGTCGGCGGCTCCTACCAGGTGACGTTCAAGGTCACGATCGACGCGTTCGGCGGCCTGACCCCGGGGACGAGCGAGATCGTGAACGAGTGCACGGCCACCGCCGTCGGCGTCACGGTGAAGTGCAAGGACGTCACGCCCTTGAACGGCTGCATCGGCGACTTCGTCTGGTACGACCTCGACGCGGACGCGATCCAGGACGGCGGTCCCGAGGGCGGCATCGGCGCGGTCACGCTGAATCTCTATCGCGACGTCAACGGCGACGGACTCCTCGACGGCGGCGACGTGCTCGTCGCGAGTCAGAACACCAACGGGAGCGGCGCGTACAAGTTCTTCGGCCTGCTCGCGAACAAGTACATCGTCGACGTCGTGAGCGGCACGGTCCCACCGGGCTACGGGCTCACGACCGCGAACGATCCGAAGGCCATCACGCTCGCCGGCGGTGAATGCAACCTCACGGCCGACTTCGGGTACGTGCTCCTGCCGACGGTGACTCCGACGCCGACGCTCAGCGCGACGCCGACGGCGACGAAGACGGTGACCCCGACGCCGACATTCACGATCGTGCCGACCGTGACGGCGACGCCGACGGCCACGGCAACCGCGACGCCCACCGTGACGGCGACGCCGACGGTCACCGCGACGCCGACGGTCACCGCGACGCCGACGGTCACGGCGACGCCGACGGTCACCGCGACCCCGACGGTCACCGCGACCCCGACGGTCACCGCGACGCCGACGGTCACGGCGACCCCGACGGTCACCGCGACGCCAACCCTCTCCGCGACGCCGACCGTCACCGTCACCTCGACCATCTCGCCGACGCCGACGGTCACGGCGACCCCCACCGTCACCGCGACGCCGACCGAGACCCCGACCGCCACGGCGACGCCGACCGTCACGGCTACACCGACCCTCACCGCGACGCCGACCGTCACCGTCACTTCGACCATCTCGCCGACGGCGACCGTGACGGCGACCCCCACCGTCACGGAGACCCCGACCGTCACCGCGACGCCGACGGTCACGGCGACGTTCAGCGCGGCGCCGACCACGATGCCGACTCCGGGCTGCGGGGACGGCGTGGTGGTGGATCCGGAGACCTGCGATCCTCCCGATCCGGCGCTCGGTCCGAACGGGCAGACCATCTGCCGTCCCGACTGCACCTTCTGCGGCGACGGGGAGGTGCAAGCGAATCACGAGGAGAGCTGTGACGACGCCAATCTCGTGAGTGGCTGCCGGACGGACAAGCCGCAGAAGCCGCTCGACGGGTGTCTCAACAACTGTCAGGAGCCGATCTGCGAGGATCCGTCCAAGATCAAGGTCGACGCGGGTGGTCTCGACGTGATCGAGGCCCACGGGCGTCTGATCGCGACGACGGACGTGGACTTCCGGAGCGGCCCGCTGCGGGTCCGGATCTCGCGACTGGTCTGCTCGCACGATGCCGAGGTCCTGTGCGCGAGCTCGGCGGACTGCGAGGCGCTTTCGCCCGGCTCGACCTGCGCGGCGAGCGGTGCCGGCGCCATCGTCTTCGAGGTCACGGTGCCCGGTGAGGGACTCACCAACAACAACCTGCTGCGGTGGCGGTACCGCAACGTCGCGGCCAAGACCGAGGGCGGCCTGTACTCCATCCAGATCAAGGGGAAGACGACCAAGAAGCGCTGCGCCGGTGGCGGTGACGACGGAGCTCCCTGCGCGGCCGCGAGCGATTGCTCGAGCGCCGTCTGCTACGGCTACTATGCCATGAAGCTGAAAGCGTACGGCGACGCCTCCCGTGCGGTCGGCGACATGCAGACGGAGCTCTCGGGCGGCGGACACGGCTGGGCGGTTCGCGGAGTCTGGGAGCAGCGCGGCAGTAGCTGGCGGCTCGGCAAGAAGAGTCAGTTCCTCGAGCCTTACTGACGTCGGGCCGAGGTCCGGAGAGGACGGCCGTGCGCGGGGGGCGCCGGCCGTCAGCTCCGGGAATCGCCGTGACTCGCGGGCCCCGACGATCTCGGGATGATCGTCGGCATGGGATGATCGTCGGCATAGTTTGTGGCGCGCCCGACGAGGCTCCATAGTCGGGCGGATGCCGCCGCCGCGCCCGCTTCCGATCGACCCGTTGTTGCCCGCGGTCGTCAGCGCGCTCGCCCGGACGAATCGCGTGGTGGTGCGGGCCGCGCCGGGCGCCGGGAAGACCACGCGCGTGCCGGCGGCGCTTCTCGATGCGAAGATCGCGAAGGATCGCCGCGTGCTGGTGGTGGAACCGCGGCGGGTGGCGGCGCGCGCGGCGGCGGAGTTCGTCGCCCGCGAGCGCGGGGGTGCGGTGGGAGGGGAGGTCGGCTACCGCGTGCGCTTCGCCCGCCAGGGAGGCGCCGCGACGAAGCTCTGGTTCCTCACCGAGGGCGTTCTCGGCCGCGATCTCGTTCGCGATCCCTTCCTCGAGGACGTTGGCGTGGTCGTCCTCGACGAGTTCCACGAGCGGCACCTGCAGAGCGACGTCGCGCTCGCGGTCGTCCGCGAGCTGCAGGACACGGTGCGTCCCGATCTCCGTCTCGTCGTGATGTCGGCGACCCTCGAGAGCGAGGCGCTCGCGGTCTACCTCGGGAACGCCGCGGTGCTGACGTCCGAAGGGCGGGCGCATCCGGTCGACGTCGCCTACGACGATGCGGGGCAGGGCCGGCGCCTCGACGAGCGCGTCGCGGCCGCGGTGCGGCGCGCGCTCGAGCACCCGGGCGACGTGCTCGTCTTCCTGCCCGGTGCGGGCGAGATCCGGCGCGCCGCCCGCGCGCTCGCGCCGCTCGCGGCAGCCCACGCCGTCGACGTCGTCACGCTGCACGGCGATCAGCCCCTCGACGAGCAGGCGCGTGCGCTCCGCGCCGGGCCGCGGCGGCGCGTCGTACTCGCGACCAACGTCGCCGAGACCGCGCTCACGGTGGAAGGCGTGACCACCGTCGTCGACTCCGGCCTTGCGCGCGTCGCCTCGTACGATCCGCGCACCGGCCTCGACCGGTTGCGCCTCGCCGCGATCAGCCGGTCCTCGGCGACGCAGCGGGCGGGGCGCGCGGGCCGGATCGGTCCGGGGCGGTGTCTGCGGCTCTGGTCGCGCGCCGAGGAGGTCGGCAGGCGCGCGCACGAGCTACCCGAGATCCGGCGCGTCGATCTCGCGCGGGCGGCGCTCGAACTCGCGGCGTGGAGCCTGCGCAACCCGACGACGCTCGCGTGGCTCGACGCGCCGCCGCCCGGGGCGCTCGAACGGGCGCGCGTGCTGCTCCGCGACCTCGGGGCGCTCGCCGGCGATGGCTGGGCGCCGACGCCGCTCGGGCGGCGGCTTCTCACGACGCCGGTCGCGCCGCGGCTCGGGCGCATGCTCGTCGAGGCGGAGGATCTCGGCGCGCCCGCGGCGGGTGCGCTCGTCGCGGCGCTCGCGAGCGAGCGCGACGTGGTGCGGGCCGCCCGCGCGTTCGGGGGCACGAGCGGTGCGGCGCCGCTCGGCGCGGGGTCGTCCGACCTGCTGGTCCGCGCCGACCTCTTCGCGGAGGTCGCGGCCGCGGGATTCGCGCCGGGCGCGTGCGAGCGCGCCGGGGTCGACCCGCACGCCGTTCGCGTCGTCGAGCGGACGCGCCGTCAGCTGCGCCGTGGGGCAGAGGCGCGCGGCGGCGCGGTTCCGGACGGATGCTGCGCGGGCGTCGGTCCGGATGACGACGCGGTCGTGCTGCGGGCGGTGCTCGCAGGGTTTCCCGATCGCGTCTGTCGGCGCCGCGAACCCGGCGGCCGGCGCGCGGTGATGGTCGGCGGCACCGGCGTCGAGCTCGCCGCCGAGAGCGTCGTCCGGGACGCCGAGCTCTTCGTCGCGGTCGAGGTCGAGGGGGGCGAGCGCGGCAGCGAAGCGCGCGTCCGGCTCGCGAGCGCGATCGAGCGCGCGTGGCTCGCCGAGGTCTTCCCCGGCTCGGTCACGACCGCGCGCGAGGTCGTGTGGGATCGGGCGAACGAGCGGATCGTCGCGCGCACCGTCGTCCGCTATCACGACCTCGTGCTCGACGAGCGCGTGCGCGGCGACGTCCCTCCGGACGAGGTCGCCGCGCTGCTCGGCGAGCTCGCGCGCGCCGATCCGCAGGCGGTCGTCGCCGGTCGCGAGGACGTGCGGGCGCTCGCCGCCCGCGTCGCGTTCCTCGGACGCACGATGCCGGAGCTCGCGCTCCCCGAGCCGGCGATGCTCGTCGCCGACGCGGTCGCGGCGCTCGCGGCGGGCGCACGCTCGTTCGCCGAGCTCCGGCGCGCCGACGTCGTCGGAGCGGTCGCGGGCCTGCTCACGCACCGCCAGCGCGCGGCCCTCGCGGAGCACGCGCCGTCGCAGTGGCCGCTCCCGAGCGGACGGCGCGTGCCGGTGGACTACCCGGCGGATCGCCCGCCGACGGTGGCGGCGCGCATCCAGGAGCTCTTCGGGCTCGCGGCGTCGCCGCGCCTCGGCGGCGGTCGCGTCGCGATCCTCTTCGAGCTCCTCGCGCCGAGCGGGCGTCCGATGCAGGTGACGGACGACCTCGCGAGCTTCTGGCGGACGACCTACGCCCGGGTGCGCGCCGAGCTGCGGGGACGCTATCCGAAGCATCCGTGGCCGGACGACCCGCTCGCCGCGGCGCCCACGTCTCGCGCGAAGCGGCGCTGAGGGGGTCGGCCGGCGCGCGGGCTCAGAGGTTGTGAAGAAATCCCGGGACCGAGCCGGGCGAAGAGCGCCGAGCAGCGCAAGGAGCAACCCGCAGGAATACCTGGAAGGTATTCCGAGGACGTGCGACGCCGCGATGCGACGGCACTCTGAAGCCCGGCGACGGGAGGGGATTTTTCACAGCCTCTCAGGTCGCGGTCGACGTGAGCGGCGGGATCGGGCGGCCGAACGAGGTCACGGCGAGGAACGCCCGCGCCATCGCGGGAACGACGCGCGGTCGCAGCAGCTCGGGCGCGTAGGCGGCGAAGCGGCGCTCGTTCTCGCGGAGACAGAGCGCCACGAACGAGCGTACTGAGAAGTCGCTCGCAATGGCGGAGGCCCCGCTTGCGGTGAAGCCGTCCTTGGAGACCGGTGCCGCCGGGGTCTCCGTGTCCTTCCGGTGGTCGCCGTCGGCCGCGTCGCGAGCGACGTTCCCGGCCGAGCGGGCCCGATCGAAGGCGGCGCCCGCGAACGAGGCGAGGCAGCGCAGGCGGTAGAGCGGACGCAGGAGCGCCGCGCGCTGCCGGCGCTTGTAGGCCACCCAGTTCACGAGGAAGAGGATGTGGCGGACCTCCTCCTGGACGATGGGCTCGAGGATGCGCAACAGCGCGTGCGGCAGGAATTCGGTCTCGCGGGCGAGGGCGAACATACCGAAGGCGAAGAAGGAGTCGATGCACTCGCCGTAGCCGGTCCGCATGAACGCCGCTTCGAGGTTCGCCGGCAGCGGCTGTTCGGGACCTGGATCGACCTGGATGTCGTAGCGGCGGATGAGCGTGGCGAGGAGCGCCGCATGCCGGGTTTCCTCGTACCCCTGGAGCGCGACCGCCTCGCGGAGCAGCGGCGGCGACTCCTCGGCCGCGTAGGCCGTCACCTTGGCGCCCGTGCGACGCTCCGTGCGGATCGCCTCGTCCCAGAACGGGAGTCCGCGGAGCTTCCCGACGCTCACGGCGTCGAGCTCGGGCCAGGGGAGCTTCTCGGGCTCGAAGGCGTCGTGCGTGTCGATGAACTCGCGGCAGAGGAGCGTGAGGTGAGCATCCGATCCGATCCGCATCATCCGGGAGCTTGTCGCCGCTTCGCGCGACCGCGTCAAGCGCGGTTGCGTCGCGGCCCCCGCTTCGACATCGTGCCGCGATGTCCGCCGACGCCGCACCCGCCGGGTTCGCCGAGGATGCGCTCGAGATCGCGCTCGCGGCGGACGTCGAGCGGCGGCGGGTGCGGCACGGAATCGCGGTGCTCGTCGGGTCGTCGCTGTTGTTCTCGGTGATGGCGGTGTGCGTGCGGATCGCCGGGCGCGAGATGCCGGCGTTGCAGATCGCGTTCGTGCGGTTCACGGGATCGTTGGTCGTGCTGCTCGCCCTGGCGCGCGGGAAGAGGCTGCGCCCGCGCCCCGGAAACCTCGTGCGGGTCGTGCTGCGCGGGGTGCTCGGCGCGTCGGCCATCCTCTGCTACTTCGTCGCGATCCAGCGGATCGGCGCCGGACGGGCGACGCTCCTCCACTGTATGTACCCGATTCCGACCGCGCTGATCGCCGTCGTCTTCCTCGGCGAGCCGGGATCGTGGCGTCTCGTCGGCGCGCTTGCGCTCAATCTGGCCGGGCTCGCGCTCGTGGTCGGTCCGCAGGCGCGGGCCGGCGGCGCCGCGGCGGGCGGCTTCGCGATCGCGCTCGTCGGGGCGATGCTCGCGGGCGGCGCGGTCGCGACCGCGCGCCATCTTCGGGCGAGCGAGGGCGCGTCGCTCATCACGATCTATTTCATGGCGGTGGGGGCGCTCCTCACCGCCCCGGCGTTGCTGCTCGGAACCGCCGTGCCGTCCGGCGTCGGCGTGGCGGCGCTCGTCGGGGTGGTCCTCACCTCCGCCGGCGGCCAGTGGATGATGCACCACGGGCTCGGGTTCACCCCGGCGTCGCTCGGCAGCCTCACGTGCGCGACCGGGGTCTTCACGGCGGCGGGCCTGGAGACGCTTCTGCTCGGCGAGCGGATGTCGGCGACCTTCGCGGGTGGCACGGCGAGCCTCGTCGGCGCGGTGCTGATGTGCCTCGCCGTCGGCCTGGCGGCGCGGCGCGGATGAGCGTGCGGCCGGACGCTTGAGCGTGTAGAGGGCGGAGGATGGCGCCCCGGCTTCCCGCGCTCACCCTTGACGAGCTCGCCGACGTGCTCGGCAGCGCGGCGCGCGCCCGTGCCGTGCTGCGCTGGCTGCACGCGACGCCGACGGTGCCGGCGGAGCTGCCGGCGCGGCTCGACGGATTGGCGGTGCGTCCGTGGTCGGCGCTGCGGGCCGCGGCCGCGTGGACGCCGCCTGTGGTTCGCGAGCGGCGCGCGAGCGTCGACGGCACCATCAAGTACGCGCTCGCCTTCGACGCGGCGCTCGTCGAGACCGTGCGCATCCCCGCGCGGGATCGGAGCACGGTCTGCGTGTCGAGCCAGGCCGGCTGCACGCGCCGCTGCGTCTTCTGCGCCACCCACACACTCGGCTTCACGCGTCAGCTCCGCGCCGACGAGATCGTCCTGCAGGTGATGGTGGCGGCGCGCGAGGCCCCACCGGAGGTTCCGGTCCGGAACGTCGTCTTCATGGGCATGGGCGAGCCTATGGACAACCTCGACGAAGTGTTGCGGGCCGTTCGCGTCTTGACGCAGGGTCCGGCGCCGCAGCTCCGCGCGCAGTCGGTCACGGTCTCGACGTCGGGGGTGCTTCCGGGGATGCGCCGCTTCCTCCGCGAGTCGGCGGCGAGCCTGGCGCTCTCGTTGAACGCCACGACCGACGAGCTGCGTGCGCGGCTCATGCCGCACGGTCGCGTCTGGCCGATCGCGGACCTGCTCGGCCTCCTGCGGGCCGATGCCGCCCGCCACCCGCGGCGCGAGTGCTTCGTCGAGTACGTGCTCTTCGCCGGCCTGAACGACGCGCTCGCCGACGCCGATCGCCTGGTCGCGCTCCTCGACGGCATCGGCGCGCGGGTGAACCTGATCCCCCACAATCCCGTCGCGGGGAGCGCGCTGCGCGCGCCGAGCCGGGAGCGCGTGCGCGCCTTCCACGCGCGCATCGCCGCGCACGGACGGCGGGCGTTCGTCCGCTGGCCGCGCGGGCTCGAGATCGCGGCGGCGTGCGGGCAGCTCGCCGGGTCGACGGCCGCGCGCGCGGGCTGAAGGGACGGCGGCGCTCACGGTCCCGGCGGAGTCCGGGGCCACGCTGCGTCGCTCCGTGCGCCTCCGGCCGCGACCCGGTCGCGACGACTACACGGCCGGCACGCGCGCGCGGAAGCGAAATGCGCCGCGACCCCGTCCCACCGCGACGTCGGCGAAGCCGGCGTGCGCGAGACGGTCCGCGAAGCCGTCGGGATCGACGAGCACCATCGTGTCGAAGAGGTGGGCGAGCCGGAACACGAAGCTCGACGTGCTGTCGGAGCCGACGAACCACGCGCCCGGACGGAGCACGCGCCGCACCTCCGCGAGCAGTCGGTCTTGCAGGACCGCCGAGGGCACGTGGTGGAGCATCGTGCACGACACGGCGCCGCTGAAGGCGGCGTCCGGGAACGGCATCGCGGTGCCGTCGCCCTCGACGACCGTCACGTTGCCGCCGCGCGTGCGCGAGCGGAGCGCGGCGGCGAGCCGCGGATCGATCTCGAGCGCGGTGAGCGACGGGACGCGCGCGCGCAGCAGGTCGGTCGTGAGGCCGGGCCCGGGACCGACCTCGAGCGCGTGCGCGCCGAGGTCCGCGCCGCCGAGGACCCACGGCAGGAGCTCGTCCTGCACGACGCGGCGCCAGTGGCCGGTGCGGCAGTACCAACGATGGAAGCGGTTCATGCTCCGGAGCGTAGCGCTCGCGAGCCTCGCTCGGAACCCATCTGCGCAGCGCTGTCCCTAGGAGCCGGCGAGCTTCTTCTTGAGGAGCGCGTTGACCAGGCCGGGGTTGGCCTTGCCGCCCGTGGCCTTCATGACCTGGCCGACGAAGAAGCCGAAGAGCTTGTCCTTGCCGCCGCGATACTCCTCCACCTTGGCGCCGTTGGCGGCGAGGACCTGGTCGATCGCGGCCACGATCGGTCCCTCGTCGGAGACCTGCACGAGCCCGGTGCGCTCGACGATCGCGGCCGGCGCGTCGCCGCACGCCAGCATCTCCTCGAAGACGGTCTTCGCGATCTTGCCGCTGATCGTGCCGCCGTCGATGAGCGCAATGAGCGCGCCGAGGTGCGCCGCGGTGACGGGCCAGCGTTCGATCACGGGGGCATCGTCGAGCTTCTGCTCGCGCACGAGCCGCAGGATGTCCCCCATGACCCAGTTGCTGGCGGCCTTGGCGTTCGGATGCGCGGTGACGACCGCCTCGAAGTAGTCGGCGACGTCGCGGCGCGCGGTCAGCACCTCGGCATCGTACTCGGGCAAGCCGAGGACCGAGACGAAGCGGGCGCGGCGCGCGTCGGGGAGCTCCGGCAGCGACCGGCGCACGTCTTCGACGAACGACGCGGAAACGACGAGCGGCGGCAGGTCGGGATCCGGGAAGTAGCGGTAGTCGTGCGCCGACTCCTTGCTGCGCATCGCCCGCGTCTCCTCGCGGTCGGGATCCCAGAGGCGCGTCTCCTGGACGAGCGTTCCGCCCTCCTCGAGGACGCGCACCTGGCGCTCGAGCTCGTAGGCGATCGCCCGCTCGACCGCGCGGAACGAGTTCATGTTCTTGATCTCGATCTTGGTGCCGAGCGCCATCGTGTTCCGCGGGCGGACCGAGCAGTTGGCGTCGCAGCGGAAGCTCCCTTCCTCCATGTTGCCGTCGCAGATCTGGAGGTACTGGAGGATCGAGCGGAGCGTGCGGAGGTAGGCGCCCGCTTCGGCGGGCCACGTCATGTCGGGCTCGCTCACGATCTCGAGGAGCGGCACGCCGGAACGGTTGAAGTCGACGAGGCTGGCGCTACCGTGCGCGTCGTGGATGTTCTTGCCGGTGTCCTCCTCCATGTGGATGCGGGTGAGGCGGACGCGCTTGGTGCCGTCCTCGAGCGGGACGTCGATCCAGCCCGCCTCGCAGATCGGCAGCTCGTACTGGCTGATCTGATAGCCTTTGCAGAGATCCGGATAGAAGTAGTTCTTGCGCGCCCAGCGGCTCACCGGCGCGATGCGGCAATGGGTCGCGAGTCCGGCGCGCACCGCGAACTCGACGACGCGGCGGTTCAAGACCGGCAGCATCCCCGGCATGCCGAGGCAGACGGGGCAGGTGTGCCGGTTCGGCGGCGCGCCGAAGGCGGCCGAGCAGCCGCAGAAGATCTTCGACGCGGTGAGGAGCTCGGCGTGCACCTCGAGCCCGATGACGCTTTCGTAGTTGCCGAGGCGCAGGCTCATCGCGGCGCCTCGCGTCCGGCGACGTCCGGAGGGCGGAGCGCGTGCCAGTCGGTCGCCGCCTCGAAGGCGCACGCCGCGCGCAGCACGGCCTCTTCGCCGAAGGGCGGGCCGACGATCTGGAGCCCGATCGGCATGCCGGCGTGATCGAGTCCGCACGGCACCACGATCGCCGGCAGGCCGGCCAGATTGACGCCGATCGTGAGCACGTCCGAGAGGTACATTGCGAGCGGGTCGGCGGTCTTCTCGCCGATGCGGAACGCGGTGGTGGGCGCGACCGGCGTCACGATCACGTCGGCGTCGGCGAACACGCGCTCGAAGTCGCGGCGGATGAGCGTCCGCACCTTCTGCGCCTTCAGGTAGTAGGCGTCGTAGTACCCGGAGGAGAGCACGTACGTCCCGAGCATGATCCGTCGCTTCACCTCGCGGCCGAAGCCGGCTTCACGGGTGTCGCGGTAGAGGTCGAGGAGGCCGCCGGTGCTCGGGGCGCGCAGGCCGTAACGGATGCCGTCGTAGCGCGCGAGGTTCGAGCTCGCCTCGGCGGGGGCGAGGATGTAGTAGCACGCGACTCCGTACTCGGTGTGCGGCAGCGACGCCTCGTGGAGCGCGGCGCCGGCGTCGCGCAGCACGTCGGTGGCGGCGCGCACCGCCCGCTCGACGTCGGGCTGCAGGCCCGCGGCGAAGTACTCGCGCGGCAGGGCGATGCGGAGGCCGCGCGCCCCCGCGACGCCGCCCGCGATCGCGGCCGCGTAGTCGGGGACGGGTCGGTCGACCGACGTCGAGTCGCGCGGGTCGTGACCGGCGAGCACGCCGAGGAGGAGCGCCGCATCCGTCACGTCGCGCGTCAAGGGTCCGACCTGGTCGAGCGATGACGCGTAGGCGATCACGCCGAAGCGGCTCACGCGTCCGTAGGTCGGCTTTAGGCCGACGATGCCGGTGTACGCGGCGGGCAGCCGGATCGAGCCGCCGGTATCGGTGCCGAGGGCGGCGAGCGCCTGGCCGGCGGCGACCGATGCGGCCGATCCGCCCGACGATCCGCCCGGGACGCGCGCGAGGTCCCACGGATTGCGCGTGAGGCCGTAGGCAGAGTTCTCGTTCGACGAGCCCATCGCGAACTCGTCGCAGTTCACCTTGCCGACGATGACCGCGCCGGCGTCGCGCAAGCGGCGGGTCACGGTCGCGTCGTAGGACGGCACGAAGCCCTCGAGGATCTTCGAGGCGGCGGTCGTGCGGACGCCCCTGGTCGCGATGACGTCTTTGACGGCGATCGGGATCCCCGTGAGGGGGCCGGCGGCGGCGCCGCGCTTCAAGGCGGCGTCGGCGTCCGCGGCGGCCGTGAGCGCGGCATCGGCGGTCACGGTGAGGAACGCGTTCAGCGCGGGCTCGGTCGCCGCGATGCGATCGAGCGCGGCCCGCGTGAGATCGACGGCGGAGAGCTCGCCGCGCCGCAGCCGTTCGGCCGCGGTCGCGATGGTGAGGTCGTTCAGCATCGTGTGGGAGTCAATCGGCGGTCAATCGATGATCTTGGGAACCAGGAACAGATCGTCATCGCGGGCCGGCGCGTTGGCGAGGAGCGCGTCGGTGTCGGCGGCGTTGGTCACGACGTCCTCGCGCCAGGGGGTGTCGACCGCCACGATGTGTGCGGTCGGATCGACGTTGGTCGTGTCGAGCCGATCGAGCGTCTCCATGTGCTGGAGGATCTGGTCGAGCGTGGCGGCCAGCTCCCGCTCCTCCTCGGGAGTGAGCGCGAGGCGGGCGAGGAGCGCGACGTGGCGGACCTGGTCGACGGTGAGCTTCACGAGCGCGGACTGTAGCAAGGCGGATCCGATCCCGCCAACGTGGGCGCGCCGCGGGCGACGTCATCAGGGCAGGAGACCGCGCAGGAACGCGCGCGCCGCGGCCGGATCGGCGAGGACGTACGGCGCTCCGGTTCCGTGATCGCCGACCTGGATGGCGACGTCCCCGGGGCCGAGCGCGCGGAACATGTCGCTGTCGGTGTGGTCGTCGCCGAGTGCGCAGAGGGGCGTTCCGGGAAGCGCGGCGGCGCGAATCATGGTCACGACGGTCCCCTTGTTGGCGCCATGTGGGCGGACCTCGATCACGCGATCGCCCGGGACGATGCGGACGGGCAGATTGCTCAGGCGCTCGGTGAGGTGCGCGTGCAGCTCGTGCGCCTGCTGCAGGCCGAACTGCCGGTCACAGGCGCGGTAGTGCCAGGCGAGCGATGCCTCCTTGTTTTCCACGATCGATCCGGGTGTGCGCGCGGCGAAGTCCTCGAGGATGGAGGCGACCGCGTCTCGCCACGACATGTCGACCGCGGGGCCGCCGAGCCAGGCCTGCGAGCCCGGCAGGCGCGACCAGAGGCCGTGCTCCGCGTGCAGCCCGATGGGCAGGGTGCCGAACCAGCTCGCGAGGTTGTCGCGGGCGCGGCCGCTCACGAGATGGACTTCCCATCCGGGATGCGCCGCGAGGTCGGTGAGGAGCGCGATGAGCTCGGCGTCGGGCCACGCGAGCTCCGGGAGCACCGCGAACGGAACGAGGGTTCCGTCGTAATCCAGCAGGAGCCGCGCCGACGGGACTGCACGCATCCGGCTCGCGAGGTCCGCGAAGACGCGGGGCGGCGTCGGCAGGCGCTGCCCCGGCGGACGCTCGGCGCCGTGTGCGAGGGCGGCGAGGAAGCGCGTCGCCCAACGCGTGGCGTTGTACGCGAAGATGCGCGCGCGGAGCGCGCGCATGCGCGCACGGCGCTCGCTCTCGGACATCGTGAGCGCGCGATGGTAGGCGGCGGCCGCTCCTTCCACGTCGAACGGGTTCACCAGGATCGCCTCCGACAGCTCGGAGCCGGCGCCGGCGAACTCGGAAAGCACCAGCACGCCGTCCCCGTCGATCCGCGCGGCGCAGAACTCCTTCGCGACCAGATTCATGCCGTCGCGGAGCGGGGTGACGAGCATCACGTCGGCGGCGCGGTAGAGCGCGAGCAACTCGTCGTGCGAGACGCTGCGGTACATCCAGTGTACGGGAACCCAGCTCGGCGTGGCGAAGGCGCCGTGGATGCGACCGATCAACGCGTCGGCCTGCTCGCGGAAGGTCTGGTACGCTTGCATGTCCTCGCGCGACGGCACCGCCACTTGTACGAGGCGGATGGTCTCGCGGAGCTCCGGGTGGCGCTCGAGGAGGCGCTCGAATGCGAGGAGGCGCCGCGGGATGCCCTTGGTGTAGTCGAGTCGGTCGATGCCGAGGAGGATGCGGACGCCGTCTGCGCGCCACGCCTGCGCGAGCTCGTTGACGGCGGGCGCGGCGGCGCCGCGCTCGTAGCCGAGGGCGTCGATGCCCATGGGGAAGACGCCGAGGTGGACTTCGCGGCCGCGCCAGACGACGCGGTCGACGTCGGTCGGCACGCCGAGCACGCGCAGCGCCGACGTCGCGAAGTGCCGCATGTAGGCCGCCGTGTGGAAGCCGATGAGGTCGGCGCCGAGGACGCCTTCGAGCAGATGGTCCCGATGGGGCAGCGTGCGGAACACTTCCGACGACGGAAACGGCACGTGAAGGAAGAAACCGATGCGGGCCCGGGGCAGTCGGCGCCTGACGAGGGCTGGAACCAGCAGGAGCTGGTAGTCGTGTACCCAGACGACGTCGCCTTCGCGATGGTGCGCGGCGATGGCCTCGGCGAACCGCTCGTTTACGGCCTGGTATGCGTCGAAGCCGTGGATCTCGAGCGGCAGCCGCTCGAGCAGATAGTGGAAGAGGGGCCAGACGACGCCATTCGCGAAGCCGTCGTAGTAACGACGGAGCTCGACGGCGTCGATCGAGACGGGAACGAGGCGCCGTGCCGCGAACTCCGCCGCGAGCGCCGCGTCGAGGGGGTCGGTCGTGCCGGGCCAGCCGATCCAGAGCGAATCGCCGCGATCGTGTACCGAGGCGAGCCCGGACGCGAGCCCGCCGGGGCTCGGCTCGAGCGCGGGACGCCCCGTGTCGTCGGTGACGATCGCGACGGGCAGCCGATTGGCGACGATGAGGACGCGGACCACGCGCTTCTCACGCCCAGGCCCGGACGCGACCTTCGCGGGCCTCGAGGAGCTCGCCGATCGTCGTCGCGGCGTGGATGAGTCCCACGTGGGTGTAGGCCTGCGGAAAGTTGCCGATCTGGCGCCCGGTCGCCGGCTCGATGTCCTCGGAGAAGAGGTCGACCGGATTGCCATGCCCGATGAGGCGCTCGAAGACGTTCATCGCGTCCTCGAGTCGGCCCATGAGGGCGAGCGCTTCGGCCCACCAGAACGAGCAGATGGTGAAGGCGCTCGTCGTTTCGCCGAAGTCGTCCGGATTGCGATAGCGCTGCATGAAGCCACCGGCGGTCAGCCGCTCGGCGTACAGATCGACGGTCGAGACGAAGCGCGGATCGCGCGCGTCGATGATCCCGATCGTCGGCAGGAGGAGATTCGACGCGTCCGGAAACTCACCGTCGAGCGCCTGGGTGAAGTAGCCGAGCTCGGCGTTGTAGGCGCGCGTCAGGACCACGTCGCGCTCCGCCGCGGCGATGCGCTCCCAGCGTTCAGCCTCGTCGTGGCGGCAGAACCGGCGGGCGATCTTCGCTCCGCGATGGATCGCCGCCCAGCACATCGCGCGCGAGAACGTGTACGGCCGGAGCATCGAGCGGAACTCCCAGATGCCGGTGTCGTGCCGCGGCGCCAGCTCGATCGCGCTTTCCACCAGGCGGGCGACCATCGGAAAGTAGCGCTGCGGTTCGTCGTGCACGATGCGCGGATCGCCGAGAAAGGTATCGAGGCAGAGCACGAGCTCGCCCATCAGGTCGTGCTGGCGCTGCGCGAAGGCGGCATTGCCGCGCCGGACCCAACCGTTGCCGCCGAAGCCGGCGAGGTGCGGCAGGAGCTCCTCGGTGAGGTCGCGTTCGCCGCCGATGCCGTACACCGGCTGCAGCGGGCCGTCGCCGACCGTATCGCGCAGGTAACGGATGAACTGTTCGCCCTCGTTCAAGTGGCTCAGCCGGCGCAGCGCTTCCACGGTGAACGCCGCGTCGCGGAGCCAGCAGTAACGATAGTCCCACGTGCGCGGCGTGCCCATCGCCTCCGGAATGCTGGTGGTGGCCGCGGCGATGATCGCTCCGGTGTCGTGGTAGGCGTGGAGCTTCAGGCACAGTGCCGATCGCAACACGTGTGCCGGTGCGTAGGTGGGCAGCGCGCACGTCTGCGCCCATGCTCGCCAGCCCGCGATCGTGAGGTCACGGGCGTGTTCGACGAGCTCGAGCGTCGGCGGCGCCTCGCGCGGACCCCAGGTCAGGGTGAAGAAGATCGGGCGGTCGAGCGTGAACTCCGTGCGGTTCAGGACGTAGGACGATGGCAGGTTGGTCGCCAGGCAGATGGGTTGCGCGAGTCCCCGGACCTCGAGGCCGATTCCGGTCTCGTGCAGCGCGCCCGACGCGCGGGCGTAGTCCGGCTGCGGGTCGAAGTCGACGCGCAGGCGCGGCAAGCCGCGGAGCGGCCGGACGATGCGGACGATCTCGATCGGGACGTCGACGTCGAGTCCGCGCGGGATGCGCGGCGCGAAGTCGACGATCTCCCACGCCGCGTCGGCGTCCTCGAAATGCAGCCGGACGACGTTCGTGTTCGGCACGTAATCGAGGCGGCCGGCGCGCTCGCTGTCGCGCGCCAAGATGCGGAAGCACCCGCCGCGCTCGGCGTCGAGGAGGCGTCCGAAGACCGAGCCCGAGTCGAAGCGCGGCAGGCAGAGCCACTCGATCGCGCTCGTCGGCGAGACGAGGGCCAGCACGCGCCCGTTGCCGTAGACCGCGTGATCGAGCCGGGGAGCGGCGACGCCGGCGAGGGCCGCCGCCTTCCCGGCCGGGTGGGCGACGTCGTTCAGAAGTCCACCCGCTCGCACTCGCTCACGATCAGCCTCTTCACGTCGGTCGTGGCCTCGTAGAGCGTGAGATGGTCGCGGCTCGGCGAGTATTCGAGGTCGAGGTAGCTGCCGTCGGCGAGCTGCGCGATGCGGCACGCCTCGTCGACGGCGTCGTACTCGAAGGTCGAGGTCGCGCTGTTGCGGGCGGTGCCGTTCGCGAAGATGCTGAACGTGAACGAGCCGGCGCTGCCGCCGCAGTTCCAGTAGTTGCTGGCGGCGCCGGAGCTCTGCCCGTTGAGCGCGTCCGTGAGGTCGCAGGTTTCGGTCGCGGGAATGAAGAAGCTGAGAGGCAACGTGACGTCGTCGTTGATCAGGCTCCAGTCGGCCGACGCGAACCCGCCGAGGCCGGCGTCAGCGCCGAAGCAGCGGTAGCGGAGGTTCAGCTCGCCCGCGTCGGCGTCGAAGCTGTCGCCGGTCTTCTCGCACCAGACGAAGGCGGGGGCGCCGCCGTCGCTGAAGAAGACGTTCCCGGTCGCCGAGAAATCCGCCAGGTTGAGCGTGATCGCCCAGCGCTCGTTCCCGACGTCCTTGTTCACGAGCAGTTGGTTCGCGTCGGGCGTCCATTGGACCCCGGTCGGGGCAGCCAAGCCCGGCGCGGGGGCGGCGAGCGACATGGCGAGCGCGGCGACGATGGCGAGACGTGGGTGCATGGATTCCTCCTCCGTGGAGCGCGCTCAAGGCGCCCCGAGGCGAAAAGTTGCAAGCCGGCCCGCCGAGAGCAAGTACGGGGGCGCGCCGGGGTCGGACGGATACTCGTCGCCATGCGGGCCGCCGTGCCGGCGCGTACGCTCCCGTCGTGACGCGGGATAGGCAGCGCTGCGGACGCGACGGCGAGGCGCGGGCGGCGGCCTTCCTCGCCGCCCGCGGGTTCAGGATCGTCGCGCGTAACGTCCGCGCGCCGGCCGGGGAGATCGACCTCGTGGCGCTCGACGGCGAGACGCTCGTCTTTTGCGAGATCCGCACGCGGCGCTCGCGCGGGCAGGGCGGCGCGCTCGAGTCGGTCACGCCGGCGAAGCAGCGCCAGGTGGTGCGGGTCGCCGAATGGTTTCTCGCCGCGCATCCGGCGCTGCACGACCGGCCGATCCGCTTCGACGTGGTCGCGATCGACGTCCGCGGCGAGGTGGTTACGATCGCGCACGTGCCCGACGCCTTCGGCGGGTGAACGCCGCGTGCGGCGCCGGAGCGCACGCTCCGCGTCCGCGTCGTTGCGGGCCCCGGAGGCCGATGCTACGACCCGCCGGTGCTCGACATCCGCCTGATCCGCGACCAGCCCGACGCCGTGAAGCGCGCCCTCGCGACCGTCGGCGTGAGCGCGGTCGAGGTCGACGCGCTCCTCGCCCTCGACGTCGAGCGGCGCGCCGCCATCACCAGGCTCGAGACCCTGAAGGCGGAGCGCGGACAGGCGTCGAAGACGATCGGCGCGCTCAAGGATCCCGCCGAGCGCGAGCAGGCGATCGCCGCGACGCGCGGGCTCGGCGCCGAGATCGCCGCCGCCGAGGCCGTCGCCGTCGAGGCGGAGGAGCGGTTCACGGCCCGCATGCTCGAGACGCCGAACCTGCCGCACCCCGACGTCCCGGTGGGTCCCGACGACTCCGCGAACGTCGTGGTGCGCGAGGTCGGCGCGCCGCGACGCTTCGACTTCGCGCCGCGGCCGCACTGGGAGCTCGGCGAGGCGCTCGGCATCATCGACTTCGAGCGCGGCGCCAAGATCTCCGGCTCGCGGTTCTACGTGCTGAAGGGGGACGGAGCCCGCCTGCAGCGCGCGCTCATCAGCTGGATGGTCGACGTGCACGTTCGGCACCACGGCTACACGGAGGTCTATCCCCCCGCGATGGTGCGGCGGGATTGTCTCGTCGGCACGGGCAATCTCCCCAAGTTCGGCGACAATCTCTACCGTGACGTCGAGGACGACCTCTGGTTCGTCCCGACCGCCGAGGTGCCGGTCACGAATCTCTATCGCGACGAGATCTTCGAGCCCGGGACGCTGCCGGTGAAGCACGTCGCGTACACGCCCTGCTTCCGCCGCGAGAAGATGTCGGCCGGCCGCGACGTTCGCGGTATCAAACGCGGGCACCAGTTCGACAAGGTCGAGATGGTGAAGTTCGTCGAGCCCGCGACGTCGGACGCCGAGCTCGCGTCGCTCCTCGACGACGCCGAGGACGTGTGCCGCCGGCTCGGCATCGCACACCGGGTCGTCCAGATGTGCACGGGGGATCTCAGCTTCACGGCCGCCATGAAGTTCGACGTCGAGCTCTGGGCGCCGGGCTGCGCCGAGTGGCTCGAGGTGAGCTCGTGCTCGAGCTTCCGCGATTTCCAGGCGCGCCGCGCCGGCATCCGCTACCGCCCGGCGGCGCAGGCGAAGCCGGAGCTCGTGCACACGCTGAACGGGTCGGGGCTGGCGCTCCCGCGCGTCATGATCGGGGTCCTCGAGACGTATCAGCGGTCCGACGGGACGGTCGTGATCCCGGAGCCGCTCCGGCCGTACATGGGCGGCATCGAGGTGCTGCGGCCGCGATGAGAGGCCGCCGCGGCGTGCCGCGGAGACTCCTGGCGCAGCACCTTGAGCGGGAACGAGACGTGGCGGCGCAGGGTGACGAAGTGCGCATCGCCCGTTACGAGTACGGCGCCCGTGTGGCGCGCCGTCAGCGCCAAGAGGACGTCGTTCTGCAGGCGCGCGATCCCGATCTTCTCGTGATGGGCGAAGATTCGGGGGAGGAGCCGGCCGGCCTCCAGCCAGCAGCGTCGCCACGATGGCGGCTCGATCGCCACCAGGCTTCGCACCAGACGCTCGACGGCTCTTCCGCCTCGCCCCGTGATACCGCGCAGGAGCTCACTCGCGACGATCGGACAGAGTCGGACCAGCGGAGCGCCGAGCGCGTCCAGGACGTCGGCGAGCGCGCGTGTCCCGCGCAGGACGTCCACGTGCACGTTCGTGTCAAAGAAGGCGATCATCGAAGTCGCCGGATCGGGCGGACCCCGCGGTCTCGCGAAGGACGACGTGCGACCGCAACCGCTCCTCCTCTTCGGCGAGCAGCGTGTTGATAAGCTCCGACTGCGTGGCGACCTTGCGCGCGCGCATCAATCTCCGAAGGCGGGCTTCCGCGACGCGGACGGTGATCGGACGGCGGTCGGACATGCGAATCTCGCAGCTGTATGACGTTCTGGGGTATTTTGTCATACGCCTGTCGCGTGCGGCTGACAATCGGTATTCGTAGGCCCCGCCGTCACCGACGCTACGCGCGCGCCGGCTGGTCGTCGGTGTCGTCGTCGCGGTCGGCGAGGATCTCGAGGGCGCGGGCGGCGACGCGTCGCTCGCTCGGGAAGGTGAGCAGCGTGAGCGCCTCGTCGGCCGGAAACCACGAGGCGTCGTCGACCTCGTCGTCGTGGTCGGTGGTCGAGCCGGAGCGGTATTCGAGCAGGTAGAAATGGACGAGCTTGTGGCGGCGGACCGCACGCCCGCCGTCGTTCACGCTGAACCAGATGTCGATCGCCTCGAGCGGGGCGCGTACGTGGCCCACGAGCCCGGTTTCCTCCGCGACCTCGCGCGCGGCGGTCGCCTCGAGCGTCTCGCCGGGCTCCTGCTTGCCTTTCGGGAGCTGCCAGCGCGTCCGTCCCTTGGTGGCGATCAGCCCGAACGCGACGCCTTCCGGGGTGCGCCGATAGATGACGCCGCCGGCCGAGATCTCCGAGCGGATCTTCGGACGAGGGCGGCGGGGACGTCCGCGCGGCGGCTGCGGCATGACGGCATTGAACCACAGGCCGTTCGTCGGTCCAACCCGAACGAGCGCGAAAGTGCTCGCCGCCGCGCCCCTTTTCTCAGCGTTCCCGGGCGCGGCGACGCGACTGGCGGAAGGATTCGAGCGCCATTTCGAGATGACGGCGGTAGATCGGCTCGAAATCGGCGCCGGTCTCGAGGAGCGACTCCAGCATGGGGCGGAAGAGCTGGAAGCCGAGAGTCGCGGTGAGCATGAGGGCGGCGACGGCGCGGGCGTCGACGTCGGCGGCGCGCGCGGCGGCGAGGTCGCGCCGGTAGCCGTCGAGGAGGTGGGTCATCGACTCGCGGTGGGTCGCGAACACGTCCTCGGTGAGGAGCTCGGTGAGGATGCCCCAGGCGATGAGCCGCACGTAGTGGGGCGCGCGCGCCTGGGCCGAGAAGAGGAGCGACACGAGCGGCCCCGGACTGCGCGTCGCCTCCACCCCCGTGTAGAGGTCGAGCACGCGCGCCAGCTGGCGCGCGAAGGGTTGCCGCAAGGTTTCTTTGAGGAGGCCGGCCTTGCCCCCGAAGTAGCGGTGGATCAGGCCGAAGGAGACGCCGGCCCGGTCGCCGAGCTCGGCGAGGCCGAAGCCGTCGGGTCCCTTCTTCGCCATGAGCTCGGTCGCGGCGGCGACGATCGCCGCGACCGTCGCGTCGCGGTCGCGCGACGAGCCGGCGCGTCGCCGTGCCTTGCCCTCGCCGGCGGGCGCGCGGCGGCGCGGCGGGGACGGCGCGTCCGGCGAACGCGCGCAAGGGCTTGCACGGCGGGGCACGGCGGCAGGGACTCTAGCCGAGCGTGACCCGCGCGTTGGTGATGACGACCTGATCGCGCTCTTTCGCCTTCGCCTGCACGACGACGTCGGTCGGCGACTCCTGCCACATCTCCGTGACGATCGTCTCGCCCGGCATCACCGGTCGCGCGAAGCGCACCCGGATCGAGCGGAAGCGCGTCGGATCGTCGCCGGCGTACGCCTGGAGCACGGCTCGGCCGACGTTCGCGAAGGTGCAGAGCCCGTGGAGGATCGGCTTGTCGAAGCCGCCCATCCGGGCGAAGCCCGGGTCGGCGTGGAGCGGGTTCTTGTCGCCGGAGAGGCGATAGAGGAGCGCCTGGTGGGTGAGCGTCGGCGTTTCGACGATCGTGTCGGGCGCGCGCTTCGGCGCCTCGTTGGTCGCCGCCGGACCGGGCGCGCCGCCGAAGCCGCCCTCGCCGCGGAGGAAGATGCCGAACTCGTTCTTGAAGATGGGCTTCCCGCCGTCGCGCGTCGTGATCGCCTCGATCACGACGAGGGCGCCCTTGCCCTTGTCGTAGATGCCGGTGATCTTGCCGGTCGTCGTGGCGGTGGCGGCGGTCGGAATCGGCGTCTCCAGTACCTCGAGGTACTGCTCGCCGTGGAGCAGCATCATCGGATTGAAGGAGAGGGCCGGGACGTCCATGAGCCCCATGAGCATCGGGAAGCTCGGGATCACGCCGAAGGTCGGGAGCGCGCGGAGCCCGTTCTCGAACGTGTACTGCAGCACCTGGGGGCTGGTCTGGTCCTGCCCGATGCCGACGCCCGCGCCGAGCGCGTAGAGCATCAGCGCATCCTCGTTCCAGCTGAAGTCGACGGCCGGCAGCGCGGCGCCCAGGGCTTTGTCGAGATCGATCGGCATGCGTGCGCTCCTTGCGACGGGGTGTGGCTCAGCGCATATGCAAGGTCTTGCAACAAGTAAAGGCCCGTCCTAGGGACACTGCCGGTGCTTCGACCGGCAGAGCTTGAAGGGAGGGTCGTCCGCATGGATTTCGGTTTCACCCCCGAGCAGGACGCGCTGCGCGCGCAGGCTCGTCGCCTGCTCGATCAGGAGCTGCCGCTCGATCGCATCCTCGCCTGGAGCGCCGATCCGAGCACGCTCGATCGCGCGCTCTGGAAGAAGACCGCCGTGCTCGGCTGGGCCGGCCTCACCGTTCCCGAGGCGCACGGCGGCCTCGGACTCGGCGCCGTCGATCTGATCGTGTTGCTCGAGGAGATGGGCAAGAGCCTCTGCCCCTTGCCGCTCGCGTCGACGGATCTCGCGGTCGCGGCGCTCGTGGCGCTCGGCGACGACGCGGCGCGGGCGGCCTGGCTTCCCGGCATCGCGGCCGGCGATGTCGTGGCGACCGTCGCGATCGCCGAGGCGAGCGACGTGCCGACCGCCGACGGCATTGCCGCGACCGCGACCGCTCGCGGCGGCGACGTCGTGCTCGACGGCGCGAAACTGTTCGTGTCCGACGGGCAGCACGCGGACCTGCTGCTGGTCGCGGCGCGCGAGGGCCGGGGCACGAGCCTCTTCGCGGTGCCTGCCGACACGCCCGGCGTGACCGCGAGCCCGCTCGTGGTTGTCGACGCGACCAAGCCCGCGGCGGAGATCCGGCTCGCCGGCGCCGTCGTGCCGGCGAGCGCCCGCCTCGGGGGCATCGGCGGCGCGTGGCCGACCCTGGCGCGGCTCCTCGACCGCCAGATCATCACCCACGCGGCCGAGATGGTTGGCGCCGCCGACGCCGCGCTCCGCATGGCGGTCGAGTACGCGAAGGTGCGCCAGCAGTTCGGCTCGCCGATCGGGCGCTTCCAGGGTGTGAAGCACCGTTGCGCCGAGATACTCTGCGACGTCGAGTCGGCGCGGTCGCTCGTCTACTACGCCGCCTGGGCCCTCGATCATGCGCCGAGCGAAGCCCCCGCCTACGCCTCCATGGCGAAGGCCGCCGCGTCGGAGGCCCTCGATACCGCCGGCGAGGAGTGCGTCCAGATCCACGGCGCCATCGGCTACACCTGGGAGTGTCACGCTCACCTCTTCTACAAGCGCGGGCGCCAGAGCCATGTATGGCTCGGCGCTCCCGACGAGCACTACGAGCGCGTGATGCGGTCGCTCGCGCAGGCCTGAGAGGAGCTGCCATGGACTTCACCTTCAGCCCCGAGGAAGAGGCCTTCCGCGCCGAGGTGCGCGCCTTCATCCGCGATCACCTGCCGAAGCGCTCCGGCCAGGACCAGATGGACGTCGAGGAGGGCATGAGCGACCTCCCGGCGCTCTACCAGTGGAACCAGGACCTGCACGCCAAGCGCTGGGTCGGCTTCAACTGGCCGCGCGAGGTCGGCGGCGGCGGGGGCACGATCAGCGAGCAGATGATCCTCAAGGAGGAGATGGCGCGCGTGAAGGCGCCGATGCTCGGCCTCTCCTACATGGGGCTCGCCTGGGTCGGTCCAGCGCTCATCAAGTACGGCACGCAGGAGCAGCGGGACCGGCACATCGGACCGATCCTGCGCGGCGAGATCCAGTGGTGCACCGGCTATTCCGAGCCGGGCGCGGGCAGCGACCTCGCCGCCCTCCAGTGCAAGGCCGTCCGCGACGGCGACGACTACGTCGTGAACGGGCAGAAGATCTGGACGAGCCTCGCGATGTGGGCGCAGTGGATGATCCTCCTCGTGCGCACGGACCCGCACGCGTCGAAGCACCTCGGCATCACCTGCCTCCTCGTGCCCATGAGCACGCCCGGCATCACGGTGAAGCCGATCAAGGAAATGAACGGCGGCGCCATGTTCGCCGAGGTCTTCTTCGAGGAGGTACGGGTGCCGGTGGCGAACCGGCTCGGCGCGGAAGGGCAGGGCTGGGACGTCACGAAGGACGCGCTCGCCAACGAGCGGAGCTCGATCGCCGACGTCTGGGCGTTGAAGCACCGGCTGGAAGCCATCCGCGACCTTGCCACGCGCCGCACGCGGCGCGGCCGACCCGCGATCGAGGATCCCGCCATCCGGCAACGCATCGCGCGCATGGAGACCCAGGTCGAGGCCATGCGCTTGAACGGCCTGCGTTTCGTCACCAAGCAGCTCCGCGGCGAGCCCCTCGGGGCCGAGACCTCCATCAACAAGCTCATCCGCGCCCGCATCGAGATCGAATCGGGTCGGCTCGCCCGCGACATCGAGGGGTCGTTCGGCATCCTCGCCAAGAAGTCGCCGCACGCGGTCGACAAGGGGCGGTGGCAGAAGGTCATGCTGTCGTGGCCGCCGTTCGTGATCGGCGGCGGTACACCGAACATCCAGAAGAACGTGATCGCGGAGCGGATCCTCGGTCTGCCGCACGACGTCTGAGCGTCAATCTCTCGCCGATCGACGTCTCCGCGGCGTTCATGCTCCGTACGCCGGCGGAGCGTGACCGCCGCGTCCGCCCCCGCGCTGTGCTCGTCGCGTGCGCGGACCCGCGCGCATGTCGCATGACAGCGCCCCCCGGGCGCCCCCGCCGCGCCGCGCCTGCGCCGCGGCCGGCGTCCTGAAAGCCCACTGACTCCACGAGGTTCGGCGTGTCGAATGCGTGCGCGGGCGCGGAGTGCGGCGCGCTCACGCCGTGCGCCTTGTCGTCGGGCTTGGCGGCAAGCGGTGGGCCCGTCGTGCCCGCGGCGCGCCTGGCGTGGATCTTGCGATCGAGTGCGTCGCCATCCCACTCGCTACGCGAAAGGTCGATGCATGGAAGCCGCGCTGAGAGTCGAGCCGCAGAGAGCCAAAGCGTCCGACCACGCGTTCGCCCCGGGGACGAGCGCCGACACGGTCCTGCGGCGCCATCTGCCGCTCGTGCGCGACGTCGCGCATCAGGTCGCGTGCCGGAAGCCGCCGCACGTCGAGGTCGACGAGCTGATGAGCTGGGGCATGGAAGGTCTGCTCGACGCCTATCGGCGTTTCCGCCCGGACAAGCACGCTTCGTTCCGGACCTACGCGCGGTTCCGCGTCCGCGGCGTCATCATGGACAACCTCCGCGAGCGCGACCTGCTGTCGCGGACGGCGCGGCGCAAGGCCGTGCTGCTCGAGCGGACGCGCGCCAAGCTCGAAGCCACACTCGGCCGCGCGCCCGGTGAGGCCGAGATCGCGGCGACGCTCAGAATCGACCTCGGGAAGCTCCGCAGCATGACCAGAGAAACCGAGTTCGGCACGGTCTCGGTCGAGGACCTGCGGACGACGGACGACCGCGTGTACGAGGTCGATCGTCACATGCCGGACCACGCCGCCGACCCGCTGCGCGCGATCCTCGGGCGCGAGCGCGCTCGGCTCGTGAACGCGGCCATCGGCCGTCTGCCCGAGAAGGAGCACGCCGCGGTCACGCTCTACTACAAGAGCGATCGCACGATGCGGGAGGTGGCCGACGCGCTCGGCCTCAGCGAGTCGCGCGTGTCGCAGCTCCACTCGCAGGCCCTCGGCCGCTTGCGCGCCCTGCTCGCGGACGACCTCCTGAGCGCCGACTGACGAAGGCGCATGCGCGGCCCGAAGGAACATCTCGGGCGACTCGGCACATGGCGAGCGCACCTCCGTGAGTTCTGGCGTCGCGACGGCGCGGATGAGGCGCGGCGTCAGGCCGCGCTCGCGGCGCTCGGCGAGCGCGCCCTCGAAGGCGCGGCCGGTCACGAGTTGCTCGCCGACGCGAGCGCCCTCGTCGCGCGCATCCTCGACGTGCCGTTCACGGCGGTGCTCGCCTGGGAGCCCGACGGCCGGACGCTGCGGGTCGAGGCGGGCGTCGGCTGGCGGCTCGGGGTCGTGGGACGGACGCGGATCGACGCCGGGGCGCATCCGGAGACGGTGGCGCGCTGGACCGACGTCGAGCCGTACGTCTTCGAGCGGCTCGACGCCGCGCCCGCCCTGCGCGCGGTGCCGCTGCTCCAGGGCCACGCCGTCACGGGCGGCGTCAGCGTCGCGCTCGTTCCGCGCGGGCGCCCGTGGGGCGTGCTCGCCGTGTACGCCGATCGGCCGCGGCGGTTCCGCGCGGGCGAGATCGCGTGGCTTCGCAGCGTCGCCCGGCTCCTCGCGATCGCGCTCGGCCGCGAGTACGGCGAACGGGCGCTGTTCGAGGAGATGCAGATGTCCACGGTGCTCTCGCACGTCGGGCGCGAGCTCATGGCCTGTACGCGGGTCGACGAGCTCCTCGAGCGGCTCTGCCAGCTGAGCGCCCAGGCGCTGCGCTGTGATCACAGCGTGACGTGGATGCGACGGACCGACGAGGACGGCTTCCGTCCGGTCGCGGCCGACGGCCTGTCGGGTGGCCGGTGGGAGTCGTTCCGGCGCCTGGTCCTCCCGGGCGCCGAGGCGCTGATCGAGGAGCTCGGCAGGCGCGACACCGTGCGCGTCGTCCCGACCTGCGAGCGTCATCGCGAGGTCGCAACGCTGCTCGCCGGTGGCGGCACCCGGGCCGCCGTCTTCGCGCCGCTCCGCACCGGTGAGCGCGTCGTCGGGCTCCAGATGAGCGGCCACGTCGACCGCGCCGGCGAGGTCGGCGCCCAGGACGAGCGCGTCGCGTTCGGCATCGCGCAGCTCGGATCGACGGCGCTCGTGAACGCGCGGGTCGTCGAGGAGCTCGAGCGCGCGAGCCAGCTCAAGTCGGAGTTCGTGTCGACCATGTCGCACGAGCTGCGGACCCCGCTCAACATCATCATCGGATACACCGAGATGCTCGCCGACGCCGCGTCGCCCGTGGAGCAGGCGCCGCTCCTCGCGCAGCTCCAGAAGGCGAGCCGGGACCTGTTCGAGCTGATCGACGGCACGCTGAGCCTGAACCGCCTCGCGGCGGGCGGCGACGTGGCGCGGTTCGGGCCGGTCGCGCTCGCGGAGCTCTGCCGCGAGCTCGAGGGCGAGCTCGGCGCGCGCGCCGCCGAGGATGCGCTCAGCCTGCGCTTCGACGTGCCCGACGCGCTCGAGGTCCCGACCGATCGGCGGAAGCTCAAGATCGTGCTGAAGAACCTGATCGGCAACGGCCTCAAGTTCACGGCCGCGGGCGGGGTCGCCGTCGCGTGCGAGGCCGTCGGCGACCGCTGCCGCATCACCGTTCGCGACACCGGCATCGGCATCGCCCGCGAGGCGTTGCCGCACGTCTTCGAGATGTTCCGGCAAGGGGATGGTTCCGAGACGCGCGCCTACGGCGGCGCCGGCCTCGGGCTCTTCGTCGTGAAGAGCCTGCTCACCCAGCTCGGCGGCGACGTGCAGGCGGAGAGCCTGCTCGGTCAGGGTTCGATCTTCACCATCGTGCTCCCGCTCGCCGCGCCGGAAGAGGGTCGGGCGAGCGAGGCGGCGGCGGAAGCCGATGCCGCGCCGCGCGCCGAGGACGCCGCGCCGGCGAGCAGCGAGTGCCCGATCCACACGCCGCGCCGGCTGCTCTTCGCCGACGACCTGCCGTTGAACCGGCTCCTCGTACGCCGCTTCGTCGACAAGGAGTTCCCGAACGTCGTGGTGCTCGAAGCGTGCGACGGCGAGCAGGCGGTCGCGATGTTCGAGAGCGAACGCCCGCACGTCGTGCTGCTCGACCTCCACATGCCGAAGCTCGACGGCTGGCAGGCCGCGGGCGCCATCCGGCGCCTCCCCGGCGGGGCGACGCTGCCGGTGCTCGCGCTCAGCGTCGATGCCAGCCCCGGCGCGGAGGCGAAGGCCGTGCGCGCCGGCTTTCAGGAGTTCATCGCCAAGCCGATCAGCGACTACAGTGCGCTCAAGGCGCGCCTCGCGCATTGGCTCACTCCGCGCGACGAGCGCGGCCAGGCCGTCCCCTTCGCGCCGAGCGCGACGTGCCGGGCGTGCCGCGAGGGCACGGCGCGCGTCAGCGCCGCGTAGGCCGCGGCGAACCGGGCGCGCGGGCCGCGGGGAGCCGCCGCCCCTTGCAGACCGCCGCCGCCGGGTCGTACTCAACGGAGTCCGCGCACGGAGGGGTGGCCGAGCGGTTGAAGGCACCGGTCTTGAAAACCGGCAGGGCGCAAGCCCTCGTGGGTTCGAATCCCACCCCCTCCGCTCGGAAATATCGGCGGTCGGCGCGTCTCTTCATGACCACGCGGGCGATCTCAGTCCCGCCGCTCGCGCGAGACTCGCTTGACGCCGGTCGAAAGAGAGGAACTCGCCGAGACCCAATACGACCGCTGCGGTGACGTGCAGGACATCGAGACTACGCGTGCCGAGCCGCTCCGAATGCAACGCGCTCAGTCGTTCGGCTTCCGTCATGGTCTCGGCAAGCCCTGGCGAAGCGGCCGCCAGCACGCCGCCAGCGAGATCCGCGAGCATCATATTGAGCGATGCATCGCGTTGCTTCGCGGTGATCTCCCTGCGGAACACCCGGAGTCTCAGCGCATTGCGAAATTCCAGCTGGTGCAGCCACGTGAAAGCGAGTGGCAGCACCTGACGCTTCATGCGGGCCACTGCGCGTGCGGTATGGGCGTCGGGAGCGTACAGCGAACAGAGAAAGCCAGTATCCGCGTAAGTCGTCACGACTTTCCGCGCGACTCCGAGACGATGCTGGTTCCGGTAGTTCGGAGCACCTTCGAGCCATAGGTCGCCTTCAAGCGCGCCAGAAAATCGGGACGTCCGATCGTCACTCGACGGCTGGGGGGCGAGAGATGGGCGACAAGCTCGCGGCGCCGCCGTACCTCCACCGTTTCGCCCCGCGCAACCCACGACAAGACCTTACCGGTCTCGTGCTTCAATTCGCGTACGGTCGTCGTTCTCACATGTGACACATTAATGTGTCACATGACAGCTTGTCAACGGAGCGCCGCACCGACCGCGCCGGCTCTCCCTCCGGCAGTTTGCGCGCTGACTCGCCCGTTCCTTGTGACCGGCTTCGGCGTCGCTTGGCGCCCACTCGCCGGTAGTGGTTCGGTGACTACGCTGGGAGTCGTTGTCCCGGTTGTGGCTGACGTGGCCGGTGGCGTGTGGAGCGCCGCCGCGCGCTACACGGTAACGCTGCTCTACGAGTAGCGCGTGGCTGGCTTCGTGTTGTTGCGGTCGGAGCACGAATACTGTGCAGTATCCTGACATGGCGCGACGGTCGGTGACGTTCACGCAGTTCCGCAATCAGGCGGCGGCGTATCTCGATGCGGTGGAGAAGGGTGACACGCTCGAGATCTTCCGTCATGGCAGGCCGGTTGCGATCGTCTCGCCCGCGGCAGCGGTGGTTCCCCGGCGCTGGCGGGAGGCACGGCCGGTCAAGCTTCACGGCGTCTCGCTGACCCAGGCGGTGCTCGCCGAGCGTCGGCAGGCGAAGTAGGTGCGTCTCGTCCTCGACTCCTCCGCCTTGACCAAGCGCTACCGCTGCTCGGAATGGCTGTGAGCTACATCCGCGGAGAGCACGAGACGCGGGTCGTCGAAGACGCGCGTTGCCGTTTCGAAGGCGACGCCATGCTTGCGGAGGTTGTGCTGGTGCGTTCTCCTCGTCCCATTCAAACTCCACCGACGGACCATGGCGGACATCCAGTACTCGGACGTTGGTGAGGGGGTGGTGGCGCTCGTCGGCTCCGCGATCACGCGCGTCGGACCTCACGCGCCGATCTACGATTGTGGAAGCGGTCGCGCATCGGCTGCCGCGCGGGGATGCAAGGCGGACACCGCGTCGACGCGTGCGCCGAGCGCGGGGTCCCGGGGGCCGGCGCTGGCGGCGGCGAAGCTTGACGAAGCGCGCTCGGAATGTGACCGGAACCGGATTGCGCCGGGGGCCCTGGGTGAGCTGGTACGACACGTTCGCAGAGTTCTACGAAGGCAGCGTCGAGCGCGTGTACGCGCGCTACCGTGCAAGCATCGCCGCCGCTGCCTGCCTTTCGCCTGGCGGCGCGGTGCTCGACCTTCCGGTCGGCACCGGACCGAATCTCCCGCACCTCGCGGCGTATGTCGGCGCAGCGGGCGTCATCGTCGGCGTCGACCTCTCCGAGGGGATGCTTCGTCGCGC
This sequence comes from Deltaproteobacteria bacterium, assembly GCA_020848745.1. Lineage (NCBI taxonomy): Bacteria > Pseudomonadati > Myxococcota > Myxococcia > Deltaproteobacteria bacterium. Next base: position 134,994 of record JADLHM010000110.1, read on the forward strand.
GACGCTCCGGGTGCTGCGCGCGCCCCGTCCGCGCGCGGTGCTCCTCGCCGCGGATGCGCGGACGATCTCCCCCGCGCTCCTCGCGGAGCTCGGCGTCGCGGCGCTCGACGCGGTGGTCGTCTCCCTCGGTCTGACCGTCTTCCCGGCGTGGGAATCGGTCTTCGCTGCGACCTTCGACCTGCTCCGTCCGGGCGGCCGGTACGTGATCTTCGACGTCCACCAGGATCGCTGGGTGCCGCAGTCGACCATCGTGTCGCTCGTCGCCGGCGCCGACATGCGCCGCCGCGTGTGGGAGCCGCTCGAGGCGTCCGCGGACGGGTTCGCGTTGCAGTGGCTGCCGGGGTCGCGTTACGTCCACGGCGGCCGTCCCTTCCTGGCGTCGGGCGTGCGACGCGGCGGGTGACCGCGAAGCGTGCCGCCACCGCCGCCGTCGGCGAACGGCATCGCGCCGCCGGGCCGCGCGGAACCGAGGGGCGCGCCCGAAGCGATGGACGTTCGGCTACTTGCGGGCGCGGACGCCATCGACGGGGTGTGTCGCCCGGTCAGCGGCTGACGAAATGTGGAGCACGACCGTTCCATGTGTCGTGCGAGATGTAGGGTGTCGCCCAGGAGGTGATGCCATGACCAAACGATTCGCGATGGCCTTCGGACTCGGCGCGGCGACGCCGCTCCTCGCCGCGCTCTGGCTCGGCGGAGAGAACCTTGCACAAGCGGGTCTCCGCCTCGCGGCGATCGAGCAGGGCTTCTCGCTCGCGTCCCGCCACTGGCAGTTCGAAGCGGCCCCGGCCCACGAGATGGAGCTCGCCCGCTGGGACGCGTCGGAGGGTCCGTCGGCTACGGCGAAGAAGACGAAGCCGGCGGCGAAGCGCCGTTAGGATCGGCCTGAGACCGAGATGCCGCCATTCGAGATGACGACGTTCGGTACCCCCAAGACCAGGGTGCATCGCGAGCCCCGCGATTTTCACGCCGCGAGCGAGGAAGACGATCGCCGTTCGATCCGTCGCTGACCAGTGGTGAAGCCCGACGTCAATATCCTCGTCGACGCGCACCGCTCGCGCACCTGGCGTTGTCGTAGCGTGCGCCGGCGCGCCGGAGCTCAGGCCTCGTCGTACGGCCCGGCCGGTTGCGGCACGACCCTCCCGCGCCGCATCACGAAGTCCCATTTCCAGATCGCGTAGAGCGCCGGGTAGACCAGTAGCTCCAGCAGGAACGACGTGGCGAGCCCGCCGACCATGGGCGCCGCGACGCGCTTCATGACGTCGGCGCCGCTGCCGGTCGCCCACATGATCGGCAGGAGGCCCATGAAGGCGGCGGCGACGGTCATCATCTTCGGGCGGACGCGGCGGACGGCGCCGTGGATGATCGCCTCGTCGAGGTCCGCCTCCGTGCGCATGCGGCCGGCGCGCACGCGCTCCTCGTAGGCGAGGTCGAGGAAGAGCAACATGAACACGCCGGTCTCGGCGTCGAGACCCATGAGCGCGATCATGCCGACCCAGACCGCGATGGACGTGTTGTAGCCGAGCGCCCAGAGGAGCCACACCGCGCCGACCAGCGAGAAGGGGACGGCGAGCAGCACGATCGCCGTCTTCACGCCCGATTTCGTGTTCGCGTAGAGGAGGAGCGCGATCAGGAAGAGCGTCAGCGGCAGCACGATCTTCAAGCGCTCGCGGACCCGCAGCATGTTCTCGTACTGGCCGCTCCAGACGAAAGTGTAGCCGGCCGGCAGCGGCACCGCCGCCTGCACCTTGGCCTTCGCCTCGTCGACGTAGCCGCCGATGTCGCGCCCGGTCATGTCGACGTAGACGTAGCCGGCGAGCTGGCCGTTCTCGTTGCGGATCATCGCCGGTCCCTCGACCCGGCGCAGGGTCGCGATCTGCGCCATCGGGATCTGCGCGCCCGCGGGCGTCGGCACGAGCACGCGCTCGAGGCTCCGGATGTCGTCGCGGTACTCGCGGCCGTAGCGGACGTTCACCGGATAGCGCTCGCGGCCCTCGACGGTGGTCGTGACGTTCTCGCCGCCGATCGCCGACATCACGATCGTCTGCGCGTCCTCGACGGTGAGGCCGTAGCGCGCGAGATCCTCGCGGCGGAGGTCGAAGTCGACGTAGTAGCCGCCGGCCGTGCGTTCGGCCAGCACGTTCCGCGTGCCGGGGATCTCGCGCAGCACGCCCTCGAGGCGCTCGCCGAGCTGTTGGATGATCTTGAGGTCGGGCCCGAGGATCTTGATCCCGATCGGCGTGCGCACGCCGGTCGACAGCATGTCGATGCGGTTCTTGATCGGCTGGGTCCAGATGTTCGGGATGCCGGGCATGCGGAGCTTGGCGTCGAGCTCGCTCTGCAGCTCCTCGAAGGTGAGGCGCTCGGGCAGGAGGCGGCCGAGCGCCCAGCGCACCGGCGCGGGCCAGCCGGAGTACCAGCGCTCGACCGGACGCCATTCCGACTCCGGCTTCAGCATGACGGTCGTCTCGACCATCGAGAAGGGCGCGGGATCGGTCGGCGAGTCGGCGCGGCCGGCCTTGCCGAAGACGCGCGCGACCTCGGGCGTGTCGCGCAGGATGCGGTCCTGGATCTGCAGGATGCGCTGCGCCTCGGTCACGGACATGCCGGGGAGGGCGGTCGGCATGTAGAGGAAGGCCCCTTCGTTCAAGGGCGGCATGAACTCCGACCCGAGCCGCAGGTAGACCGGGATCGTCGACGCGACCAGGGCCGCCGCGCCGAAGACGGTGACGAGCTTGTGGCGCAGCACCCAGCGGCAGACCGGCTCGTAGACGGCGAAGAGGACGCGGCTGATCGGGTGGCGCTCCTCGGGGTAGTAACGGCCGACGGCCACCGCGTTCACCAGCCGCGCGAGGAAGCGCGGGCGGAACTCCCACGGCTCCATGCGCGTGAAGAGCATGCGCATGGCGGGATCGAGCGTGACGGCGAGGATCGCCGCGATCGCCATCGCCAGATTCTTCGAGTACGCGAGCGGCTTGAAGAGCCGGCCCTCCTGGTCGACGAGGGTGAAGATCGGTAGGAACGCGACGGCGATCACGAGCAGCGAGAAGAAGACCGACGGGCCGACCTCCTTGAGGGCCCGCAGGCGGATGGCGTGGTAGTCGCCGCGCCGCCCGCCGGCGACCCACTCCTCCAGCCGCTTGTAGGCGTTCTCCACCTCGACGATCGCGCCGTCGACCAGCACGCCGATCGAGATCGCGATGCCGGCGAGCGACATGATGTTGGAGGTGAGACCCATCGCGTACATCGGGATGAACGCCAGCAGCACCGACACGGGGATCGTCACGATCGGGATCACCGCCGACGGGATGTGCCAGAGGAAGACGAGGATCACCGCGCTGACGATCAGCACCTCCTCGCCGAGCGAGTGGAGCAGGGTGTCGATCGCGCGCTCGATCAGGGCGGAGCGGTCGTAGGTCGTGACGATCTCGACGCCGTCCGGGAGGCTCGGGGCGAGCTCCTGGAGGCGCGCCTGCACGCGCCGGATCACGTTGAGGGCGTTCTCGCCCTGGCGCATCACGATGACGCCGCCGACGGTGTCGCCGAGCCCGTCGAGGTCGGCGACGCCGCGCCGGATGTCGGGGCCGAGTGTCACCTTCGCGACCTGGCGCACGAGGACGGGCGTGCCGGTCTTCTCGTCGATCGACACGACGATGTCCTCGATGTCCCGCACCGATCGCACGTAGCCGCGGCCGCGCACCATGTACTCGGTGCCGGCGAACTCGAGGAGGCGTCCGCCGACCTCGTTGTTGCCCTTGCGGACGGCGTCGACGAGCTTGGTGAGCGGGATGCCGTAGGCGAGCAGCAGGTTCGGGTCGGCGTTCACCTGGTACTGCTTCACGAAGCCGCCGACCGCCGCGACTTCGGCGACGCCTGGCACCGCCTGCAAGTGATAGCGGAGGTACCAATCCTGCAGGCTCCTGAGCTCGGCGAGCGAGTGCTTCCCGCTGCGGTCGACGAGCGCGTACTGGTAGATCCAGCCGACGCTCGTGGCGTCCGGGCCCATCTCGGTGCGCACGCCCTCGGGCAGGCGCGGCAGGATCTTGCTCAGGTACTCGAGCACGCGCGAGCGCGCCCAGTAGAGGTCGGTGCCGTCCTCGAAGATGACGTAGACGTACGAGTAGCCGAAGTCGGAGAAGCCGCGGACGGCCTTGATCTTCGGCGCGCCGAGGAGCGCGGTCGCGATCGGGTAGGTGACCTGGTCCTCGAGGATGTCCGGGCTCCGGTCCCAGCGCGAGTAGACGATCACCTGCGTGTCGGAGAGATCGGGGATCGCGTCGAGCGGGATGTGCCGCGTCGTCCAGACGGCGACGAACACCGCGACGCCCGTCAGGAGCAGGACGAGCACCCGGTTGCGGGCGCTGAACTCGATGACGCGCTCGATCATGCGCGGGCCAGGCTCAGTGCGCGGGGGCCGCCGGCTTGAACGCCGCCAGCGCCGCGCGGAAGCGCGACTCGGAGTCGATCAGGAAGTTCGCCGAGGTCACGACCTCGTCGCCGTCGGCGAGGCCGGCGAGCACCTCGTAGTAGCCCTGGGCCGAGCGTCCGAGCTTCACCGAGCGGGGCTCGAACCGCCCTTCGCCGCGCACCACGAAGACGATCTGGTGATCGCCGGTGTCGAGCACGGCCTCGGTCGGGACGGCGAGCTTGTCGCCGAGCGGGACGGCGATCCGTACCTGCACGAAGCTCTCGGGGCGGAGCTCCTTGGCGGGCGTCGGCACGAGGCCGCGCACGCGCACCGTGCGCGTCGCCGGGTCGAGGATCGCGTCGACCGCGGCGACCTTGGCGTGGAACTCGCGTCCGGGCTGCGACGGCACCGTCACCGTCATCTCCTGACCCGGCTGCACGAGCGGCACCTCGTACTCGTAGACCTGCGCGTAGACCCAGACGCTGTCGCTCGGGAGGAGGAGCTCGATCGGGTCGCGGTCGGCGCGCGTGAGGGCGTGGATCTGCGCTTCCGAGAGACCCTGCTGCAGGAGGCGCAGATAGGCGCCGCGGACGAGCGCGTTGCCGCCGGTCTTCGCTTCCTCGCGCGCGTTCGCGCCGAACGAGGCCCGCGAGCGCACCGCCTCGCGATACTCGACGATCGCGCGATAGAGCGTCGGGTCGTACGCGATGCGCCCGACCGCGCGCACCTCGACCGTGAGCGGACGCACTGCGACGCGGCCGCGGGTGACGCCGATCAGCTGCTGGCGCTCGCGCGAGATCGTGAACGACGCGTGGCCGGGCACGCCGGCGTCGGCCGCGGCCGCGCCGCCCTCCTCGTAGACCGGGAGGTAGTCCATTCCCATCTCGTCCTTCGCGGGATGGTCGGAGACGATCTCGGGGCGCATGGGATGGCGGTAGTACTTGATCGCGCGCTCCGGCGCCGCGGGCGGAGCCGCGGAGGCGTCGGGGGCCGGCGCGTGCGCGTGCTCCGAGAGGTCGACGGGCTGGAGCGCCATGCCGCAGATCGGGCAGTCGCCGGGATGATCCTGGATGATCTGCGGGTGCATCGAGCACTGATAGACCGTTTTCGCTTCGGCGCCGGCGTCGGAAAGGCGCGGCGTGCCCCGTGTCGTCCCGAGCCAGTAGGCGCCGCCGACGGCGACGAGGAGCGCCAGCACCATGGGGAGGACGCGCTTACTCACGGTGGCCCTCGTGCTTCGCCGCGCGCGGCAGCGCGGTTCCGACCGCCTGCTCGAGCTCGGCGAACGCCTTCTCGAACTCGCCTTGTGCCGCCAGGTGCTCGAGATGCACCGACTGGACCTCGCGCAGGGTGTCGATCAGCTCGTCGAAGCTGCCGTCGCCGGTCTCGTAGGCGCCTTCGGTCACGCGCAGCGCCTGCTCGGCGTGCGGCACGTGCGTCGCGGAGAACAGATCGTGCTGCAGGAGCGCGGTCCGGGTCGCGAGGAAGGCCCGCTCGACCTCGCGGCGGACGGCGTCTTCGACGCGCCGCTTCTCGGATCGGGTCGCGGCGAGCCGCGCGTTCGCCTCGCCGATCGCCGCGTCGTATTTCGCGCGGTTGAAGATCGGCAGCGAGACCGCGGCCGTCGCACCGAAGCCGTCGGGCATGCCGTCGTTCACGAAGCGGCTCACCGACACCTCGAAGTCGGGGAGCCTGTTCCTGCGTGCGAGCTCGACGGCCGTGGTGTCGCGCGCGATGGCCTCGTCTTCACCGCGGACGTCCGGACGGTTGGCGAGCGCGGTGGCGACGAGATCCTCGAGCGACGGGCCGAGGCGCGGCGGCGTCGGGGTGACGGGCGCGCCGCGGACCTCGCTCGACGGCCGGCTCACGAGGGCGGCGAGGTCGGCGCGGGCGCGGTCGATCACGAGGCGCTGGGTCTCGATCTGGTTCGCCATGTGGGTCAGCTCGACTTGCAGGCGGAGGGCGTCGGCCTGGCTCGCCTCGCCGGTCCCGTACTTGCGCTCGACGGCGCGGGTGAGCCGGGTGACGAGGTCGCGGTCGCGCTCGAGGAGCGCGAGCTTCGCGTGGGACTCCCAGAGCGCGTAGTAGGCCGTCTTCACGGCGGCCACGAGCGCGAGCTCGACGCTCGCCGCCTCGTAGGCCCCACGCGCGGCGTCGTAGGCCGCGACCTCGCCGGCGAGCCGGCGCTTGCCGGGGAACGGGATCTTCTGCGAGACCTTGAAGATGTTGTTGTCGGCCCGGTCGATGCGGAAGGAGTTCGGGGTGTTCCACGCCTCCCAGCTGAGCGTCGGATCGTCCCAGGCCGCGGCTTGCCGGGGCATCTGCCGCATGGCGGCCGCCCGCTCGCGGACCGCCGCGAGCTCGGGATTGCGGGCCCGCGCTTCTGCCAGGATCGCGTCGAGGGCGAGGGGAGGGTCGGCCGCCGCGGCGCGGGCCGCCGCGCCGCCGACGACGAGGCACATCCACGCCGCCAGGACGACCCGGGTCCTACCGTTCCGTATCCGCATGCACCCGGAGTACGTGCGCCCTCCGATCCGGTAACATGGGCGCCTGGTCTGTGCGGGAGGCGGGCTCCCGCGTTACGTTCGCGTCGACCCGACGTAGACGGAAGGGACGAGGAGTGAGCGGCGAGGAAACCTCGGACGAGATCCTGATGGCGGCATACCAGGCCGGAAACGAAGCGGCGTTCAGCGAGCTCTTCGCGCGCCACTCGGGGAGCGTCTACGGCTTCCTCGTGCGGCGGGTGGGCGATCGCGCGCTCGCCGACGATCTCTATCAGGAGGCGTTCCTCAGGCTGCACCGCGCCCGCGCCACCTACGACTCGCGGCGCCCCTTCCGGGCCTGGCTCTTCGGCATCGTCCACAACCTCGTGACCGACGCGTACCGGAGCCGCGTCCGCGCGCCCGAGATGGTCGCCGACGACGCCGACGAGCGTCGCACCGACATCCCGTCGCCCGAGCGCGTCGCCGCCGCCCGCGAGACCGCCGCGAGCCTCCAAGAGGCGCTCGCGGGGCTGGCGCCCGACGAGGCGACCGCCCTCATCCTCGCGCGGGTCGAGGGCCTCGACTACGACGAGATCGGCGGCGTGCTCGGTCGCTCGGCCGCGGCGGCCAAGCAGCTCGCGTATCGCGCCTTGAAGCGCGTGCGCGCGGCGATGGCGAACCGTGGTCACGAGGAGGAGCCGTGAGGCAGTCGATGCCGTGTGCCGTGTACGGCGCATGGGTGATGGACGTCCTCGCCGGCGTCGCCGATCCCCTCGATCCCGCGGCGCTCGAGCACGCCGCCGCGTGCGGCGAATGCCGCCGCGGCACGGAGGTCACGAAGATCGGCTGGGATCTCTTCGCGGACGTGGCGCCGATCGCGCCGCCGCCGGCGCTGGCGGCGCGGACGCGCGACGCCGTGCTCCGCATGATGGCCGAGGAGCGCTCGACGGCGACCCGGCCGCGCCGCGCCGCGCCGGCGTTCGGTCGCGCGGCGGCGGAGGCGGGATGGCGCGAGACGCTCCAGGTGCCGCTCGCGGTCACGTCGGCGGCGCTCGTCACCGCGGCGACGCTCTTGCTCCTGAGCGGGCTCGTGTTCGCGAGCGCCCTGCCGCGCGGGCATCTCTTCTTCTGCGCGGCGATGTACACGGGGCTCCTCGTCGGGGCCTTCTCGTGGATCTACAGCGCGACCACGGTCCACGGCGTGCACCTCGACGTCGCGGCGCGGGTCGGCATCCTGGCGCTCGCGATCACGCTCGCCGCGTCGACGGCGTGTCCGGAGCTGCACGTGCTGGCCTGGTGGGATCGCTCGGCGTTCGGCGCCTTCTGCACCGATCACCTCGGACGCGGCGGGAGCTCCCTGGTCTTCGGGTTCGTGTACGGCCTCTTTCCGGGATTCCTCGCCGCGCTCTTCGGCGGTCGGCTGCTCGCCGAGCGTCCGGTCGCGAACGGGCTCGTCGCCGTCGCCGTCGTGTTCCTGCTCGCGACGCCCGTGATCTACCTGCAGTCGGCGCCGTTCACCTCTGGCGTGATCGCGATCTGGCTCGCCGGCACCGCCGTCGGCACGATGTGCGGCGTATTCGGCGCGCTCCGCGTGCGCCGTCGCGTAGGCTTCGCCGCGGCATAGGCCCACCCGGAGGCGGGTGCCGGCGATGCCTCGCGGGCGCTGCGTCCTTCGACGTCGTGTGTGATGCGGCGTCCGCGCCTCGACTCGAGCCGCGGCGGACGCATGCCGATATCGGAGCATGAGCGGGCCGTCCGCGATCACGACCTCGGGCCTCGCGCTGATCGAGCGCGCCGACCGGCGCCTCGCGGAGAGCGTCCGCACCTTCACGCGCGCCGCCGGCGCGGCGGCGCTGGAGGCGGCGCCGACGGGCGGTGCAGCCACCGGCGAGGGTCTCGCCGCCGCCGCCGTCGGCGTCGTCTACGGACGCGCGTCGGGCGCGATCGGCGTGAAGCTCCTCGAGGTCGGACGCGACGTCGAGAAGGCGCTGATCGACGTGCTCGCGTAGCCGCCGCGGGGGAAGGGGCGTCCGCCCCTCGGCGGCCCGAGCGCGACGGCCGCCGACCACCGGAGCGGCGACCTCTCCGGCGGAGGGCCGGCGGCCCGTGACGGGGTGTCACTGACGTCAAGCGACGCCCTTCCGCGCCGCGTCCGAGGGGCCGCCGAAAGCGCGAGCGAAATCGCGGCTCGGGACCGCGCGCTCGGTCCGCGTCCGGTGGCCCCCGCGTTGCTCACCCGCTGCCTCATGCGGACGCGAAGGGCGCACGGTCGAGGGGTGGGGGCGCGGCTGGCGAGCGCGCCGGTTCCCGCGAGGCGGCGCGCGAACGCGGCGCCCGGGCGGGCGCGGACAGCAATGCGAGGCGCGCGGTGAGGGAAGCGGGGCGGGTGGCGCTCGAAGCCGTCGACCTCGTCCGCCGTCATCGCCAGGGCGACGTGGTCGTGCCCGCGCTGCGCGGCGTGTCGCTCACGGTCGCCCGCGGCGAGCTCGTCGCCGTCGTCGGTCCGAGCGGCTCGGGGAAGTCGACGCTCCTGCACCTGCTCGCGGGGGTCGACGTGCCCGACGCCGGGCGGATCGTGGTCGCGGGCACCGCGCTACACGCCATGTCGGAGGACGCGCGCGCCGTGCTCCGGCGCCGCGTGATCGGCCTCGTCTTCCAGGCGTTCAACCTGGTACCGCTCCTGAGCGCGCTCGAGAACGTCGCGCTGCCGCTCCTGCTCGACGGGGAGCCGCCGCGTCGCGCGCGCGCCCGTGCGCTCGACGCGCTCGCCGGCGTCGGTCTCGCGGAGCGCGCGGCGGAGACGCCGGACCGGTTGTCGGGCGGCGAGGCGCAGCGCGTGGCGGTGGCGCGCGCGCTCGTCGCGGAGCCGCGCCTCGTGCTCGCGGACGAGCCGACCGGCAACCTCGACGCCAAGAGCGCCGACGTGGTGCTGGCGCTTCTTCGAGGCGCGGCCGCCGGAGGAACGGCGATCGTGCTCGTCACCCACGATGCGCGCGCGGCCGCATGCGGAGATCGCGTGGTCCGTCTCGTCGAGGGCAGGATCGCGTCCGAGGTCGAGGAGCGCGGATGCGCGCGCGCCGCGTCGTGAGCGGCGTGCTCGCTTCCTTGGCGCTCCGACACCTGGCGCGTCACCGCGTGCTCGTGGCGGTGACGATCGCCGGCCTCGCCTGCGGCGTCGCGTCGACGAGCGCGACGCAACTGCTCCATGCCGCGGTCGTCCGCGCGTACGAGGCGACGACGCTGCGCTTCGCGGGACGCGCCGCGCTCCTGGTGAGCAATGGCGAGAGCGGCGTGCCCGAGGAGCTCGGCGAGGAGCTGCGCGCGGTCGCGGGCGTTCGCGCCGTCGTCGCGTCGGTCGAAGGCTTCGTCGCGGCGCCCGATCTCGGCGGAGAGCGGCTGTATCTCTTCGGCGTCGACCTCGTCGCGGACCAGCGGGTTCGCGACTACGGCGCGGGCGCCGGAGCCGTCGTGAGCGACCCGATGGCGTTCCTGGCGGCGCCGGACTCGGTCGCGCTCCCCCGTGCCTTCATGCGCGCCCATGGCCTCCGGATGCACGACCGCCTGTCCATCCGGACGCCGTCGGGTACCGCCACGCTCGTCGTGCGCGCCGTCCTCGGCGCGCCGGAGGGTCCCGCGTCGGCGCTCGACGGCCGCCTCGCGATCGTCGATCTCTCGGTCGCGCAGGATCTGCTGCGGTTCGACGGCCGGGTTTCGCAGCTCGCGATCGACATGGCCGAGGGGGCGGACGCCGAGGAAGTCGCGCGCCGGCTCGCGGTCGAGGTGGGAGCCCGCGGCACGGTCGAGCCGCCGCGTGGGCGTGCCGCGGTCTTCGCGCAGCTCCTCGCGAGCCATCGAAACGGCCTCGCGCTTGCGGCCGCCGTCGCGATGGCGGTCGCAGCGTGCTTCGTCGCCAATGTCGCCGCCGTCGCGTGCGAGGAGCGCCGCCGCGAGATGGCGCTCTTGCGCCTCCTCGGCGCGTCCGGGCGCGCGGTCGGGATGCTCGTGATCACGGAGATGCTCGTCGTCGCGCTCGCCGCGACCGGGATCGGCGTACCGCTCGGCATCCTGCTCGCGCGTCTCTTGCAGGCGCGGTTCGGTGCCGGCATCGCGGCGCTCTACGCTGACGTCGGTGACGCGCCGCTCGTCCTCGATGCGACGGGTGTCGGGGTGAGCGTCGTGCTCGGTCTCGTGCTGCCGCTGGCGGCTGTCACCGGCGCCCTCCGGCGGGTGCGCGCCGTGCGTCCGCTCGACGCGCTGCGTCCGTGCGTCTCCCGCGGGCACGGACGTGTGGGGTGGAGCGGCGCGTGGATCGGCGCGTCCGTCGTCGTCGCGGGGCTCACGGTGTGGGCGGCACGGGCGCGGCTGCCGATCGACGCCGAGGCCGCGGGTATGGCGGCGATGCTCGGCGTGCTCGCGGGCCTCGCGAGCGCGCTCCCGGGACTCGTACGCCGGCTCGCGGCCATCGCAGACGCGTCGGCGCGGCGCGTCGGTCGCGCGCTGCCGATCCTCGCGGCGCGCGCGGTCGCGGAGGAGGAGCGGCGGATCGGGGTCACGTGCACGGCCTTGCTGATCGGCATCGGCGGTGCGATCGGCGTCGCGACCTGGACCGCGAGCCTCGATGCGACGCTGCACGACGCGTTCGATGCCGTGTTCGGGGGCGTGGACCTCGTGGTGAGCGGAGGCGCGGAGCCCTTCGCGCGTGGAGCCGTCCGGATGCCGGGGGGCGTCGTGGAGGATCTGGCGCGCATGCCGGAGGTCTCCGCCGTCGACGCGCTCCGCGTCGACACGGTGGCGTTCGAAGGGTCGCGCGCCGCGATCGTCGCGCGCGACGCCGCGGCGTACGCCGCCGGGCGCCGGCGACTCTACATGGTCGAAGGCGATGCGACGGAGGCGGTCCGTGCCCTCGCGGACGGTACGGGCGTCGTCGTGAATCGCGCGTTCGCGCGCCGGTTCGGGCGGCGCCCGGGCGACGAGATCCAGCTCGCGACGCCCGAGGGGCGGTTGCGTCTGCGGATCGCCGGCATCCACCTCGAGCTCACGCCCGGCGATCTCGGCGCCGTGCAGCTCGATCGCCGCCTCTATCGACGATGGTGGCGCGACGACTCGGTGACGCTCGTGGAAGTGGCGGTCCGCCGCCCGAGCGATCGCGCGCGCGTCGCGGCCGCGATCCGCGCGCGATGGGGGGACGGCCATGGGGTGATCGTGCTGACGACCGAGCAGCTGCGCGCCGCCTACCGGGGGATGCTCGACCGGCTGACGGCGCTGGTCCGGCCGCTCCTCGCGGTCGCGCTCGCGAGCGCGACGGTCGGCGTGCTGAGCGCGGGGGCGGCGGCGATGCTCGCGCGGGGGCGGACCTACGCCCTCCTGCGCGCCGTCGGGCTGACCCGTTCCCAGCTCGCGCGCACGGCGAGCCTCGAACTCGTGACGATCGGGGTGATCGCCGTCAGCGCGGCGACGCTGGTCGGATGGGGCCTCGGCCGCCTGCAAGTGGAGGTGTTGCTGCGCGGGATGCTCGGGATGTCGGTCCTCTACGCGTTTCCGCACCGCGTAGCGGGGAGCGCGGCCGCGACCGTGCTCGTGCTGACGGCGCTCGGCGGGTGGTGGCTCGGACGTCGCGCCGCCCGCGTCCCGCTCGCCGAAGCCCTGCGGTGGGAATGACGACGACCGAGCGAAAGGAGAGGCCATGAGGAGCATGCGGAGGAGCGACGCGCCGGACGCGCGTCCTGGAGACGCGACGTTGGTCGACGTGCTGTGTCGGCGAGCCGCCGACGAAGCCGAGCGACCGGCCTGCACGTTCTTGCACGACGGCGAGATCGACGAGGAAACGATCACGTACGGCGGCCTCGATGCCCGCGCGCGCCGCATCGCGGTGGCGCTCGGGTGCGACGCCTCGCGCGCGCCCGTGCTGCTGCTGTTCGAGCCGGGATTGGATTTCGTGGCGGCGTTCCTCGGGTGCCTCTACGCGGGCGTCGTCGCGGTGCCGGTGTATCCACCCGAAGGTCGCGATCCCGAGGGCGGTGCGGCGCGCATCCGGCGCGTCGCGGCGGACGCCGGGGCGCGGCGCGTGGTGACGACGCGCGCGCTCGACCGCGCCCTCGCGCGCTCGATCCGGTCGGAGCTCGACGAGGCGCGGTCGCGCATCCTCGTGGACGAGCTCTCGATCGGAACGGAGGCGGCCTGGCGTCCTCCGGGGATCGGCGGCGGGGACGTCGCGTTCCTGCAGTACACGTCGGGGTCGACCGCCACGCCGCGCGGCGTGATGGTGACGCACGCGAACCTGATGGCCCACGGGTCGCGAGTGGCCGACGTGCTCGGGCTCGACGCCGAAGCCGTCGCGGTCAGCTGGTTGCCCGTGTACCACGACATGGGGCTCGTCGGGACGCTCCTGATCCCGCTGCAGATCGGCTTCCGCTCCGTGCAGATGGCGCCGCGCGCGTTCCTCGAGCGGCCCGGGCGATGGCTCCGCGCGATCACGCGTCATCGCGGCACGCTGAGCCCGGCTCCCAATTTCGCGTACGACCTGGCCGTTCGGAGGACCACGCCGGAGGAGCGCCGCGAGCTCGATCTCGGCACGTGGCGGGCGGCCATGAACGGGGCCGAGCCGATACGGGCCGAAACGGTCGAGCGCTTCGTCGCCGCCTTCGCGCCGTGCGGGTTCCGGCGCGAGGCGCTCGTTCCCTGCTACGGCCTCGCGGAGGCGACGCTGATGGTCGCCGGCGGGCCGGCGGGGGAGGGCCCCGTGCGGCTCGCGGTCGATGGAGCGGCGCTCGACGACGCCCGGGTGGTCGTCGTTCCCGCGGAGGAACGCGGCGCCCGCGTGCTGGTGGGGTCGGGTCGCGTCATGCCCGACGTCGCGCTGCGGATCGTCCATGCCGCAAGCGGCTCCCCGACGCGGGCCGACGAGATCGGAGAGATCCGTGTCGCGGGGCCGACGATCGCGGTCGGCTACTGGCGCCGGCCGGCGGAAACGGCGGCCGCCTTCGAGAATCCCCCCTGCGGGCCGCGCCGTCTGCGCACCGGCGACCTCGGGTTCGTCCACGACGGCGTGCTGTTCGTGACCGGGCGGTGCAAGGATCTGATCGTCGTCCGCGGACGCAACCACCATCCCCACGACTTGGAGGACGTGGCGGCGGGTGCGCATCCCGCGCTTCGTCCCGGCGGCGGCGCGGCGTTCGCGTGCGACGGCGCCGACGGCGAGGCGGTCGTGGTCGTGCACGAGGTCGAGGCCGACGACGCCGCGACGTTGCGCGCCGTGGCGGCGGCGATCCGGGAGGCGATCGCGCGCGTCCACGGGCTCGTCGTGGCGCGCCTGGTGCTGATCGCACCGCGCACGCTCCCGAAGACGACGAGCGGCAAGGTGCGCCGGAGCGCGTGTCGCGCGGCGCTCGCGGCGGGACGGCTCGTCGTCCGCTACGACACGTCGGAGCACGCGGCGCCCGCCGGAGAGAGGCGGGACACGACCGATGTCGCGGCGATCGAGGCCTGCCTGCGTGCGCTCGTCGCCGGCGTGCGCGGCCTTCCGCCCGAGGCGGTGCATCGCGACGCGGCACTCGCCGCCCTCGGCGTCGATTCCGCCGAAGCCGCGCATGTCGCCGCGGCGCTCGAGGCGCGGCTCGGCCGGCGCGTTCCGCTCGCGTTGCTGCTCGAGCAGCCGACGATCGGCGCCGTCGCGGCGGCGCTCGGGGAGGTGCGGGCATGACGGCCGCCGCCGATGCCTGGTACGACGCGCTCGCCGATCGCGGCGGGCTCACGCGCCGCCAGCTGCTCGTGTGGACGGGAGACCGCGTCGCCGGCGACGCACCCGTCTTCGTCGAGGCCGCGCGATGGCATCTCGATGGCACGCTCGATGCCGGAGGGCTGGCGCGCGCGTTCGCCGTGACGGTCGCGAGCGCCGATGCCCTGCGGACGACGATCGGCGAGATCGAAGGCTGGCCCGTGTCCCGGACGTCCTCAGAGGACCGACCGGCGCTCGAGATCGTGGACCTCGCCGGGCACGCGGCGCCGCAGCGGGCGCTCGACGACCTCGCGCAGGCGAGCATCGCCGCCTGTGCCGTCGGGAAGGTCCTGGTGGTTCCCGTCCTGGCGCGGCTCGCGTGGGATCGCCACGTCCTCCTACTGGCGCAGCACCAGATGGTGTCCGATGCCTGGTCGTTCGGACTCCTGCATCGGCGCCTGGAGGATGCATACGGGCGCCGCGCGCAGGCGCCGGACCCCGGTTCGGCGAACGGCTGGCCGCAGTTCGCCGAGTACGTGGCGTTCGAGCGCGCGTATCGGAGGTCGGCCGCGGTCGCCGAGGCGCGCCGCTACTGGGAGAGCGTCCGTGCGGGCGGGCGGCCGACGGGCGAGTCGGCGTCGCTCGGGCGGGACGCGACCCGCGTGCGGCGGATCGTCGTTCCGCTCGGCACGATGCGATCGGCCGCGGTGCGGCGCGTCGCGACCGAGCAGGCGTCCGCGGACGTCGGGCTCTTCGTGTTCTTCGCCGCGGTCGTGGCGGCTCACCTCCACCGCACGCTCGGCGGCGGCGACGTCGTGCTCGACGTGCCGTTCGCCAATCGGCCGTCGGCGCGGTTCAAGGAGACGCTCGGCACGTTCATGAACGTCTGCCCGGTGCGCGTGGAGGTCGCGGCGCGCGACCGGTTCCGCGACCTGCGCGCGCGGCTCGCGGCGGCGACCTGGGAAGCCGCGCGTCACCAGACGTTCACGGGGTGCGGAGGCGGCGTGCCGCAAGCGTACGACGTGCTCGTGAACGTCCACCGTCCGGCGGTCGCGGCGGGGTGCTTCGGCGGTTGCGCGATGCGCGTCGAGTGGCTTCCTCCGACGCACCGCTTCGGGGCTGCCGCGGTGGCGGTCCACGATTTCGGCGCGACGGGGGAGCTCACCCTCGTCGTCGATCTGAACGAGGGCGCCTTCTCGGCGGGCAGCCGCGCGGCGTTCGCGGCATCGCTCTTGCGGCTCGTCGACGAGCAGCTTGCCGGCGTGGACTGCCGCCTGGCCGACGCCGATCGCCGGGGAGGATCGGCGAGGACGTCGGCGGCGGCGAAGGTCGGCGCGCCCGCGTCGCGGGACGCGACCGTGTGGTCGGGCTTCGTCGCGCGGGCGCATTCGGCCCCGGATGCGGTTGCGGTGCGCTCGGGCGATGCGACGGTGACCTACGGGGATCTCTTGCGTCAGGCGGCGGCCGCGGCGAGTCGCCTCACGGCGGCCGGGGCCGGGCGCGACACGGTGGTCGCGGTCTGGGGGGCGCGGGGGCCGCATTGGCTCCGCACGCTCCTCGGCGTTCTTGCCTCCGGCGCCGTCTATCTGCCGCTCGATCCGAGCTGGCCCCTGGCGCGCGTCGCCGAGGTGCTGCGGCGGAGCGGAGCGCGGCTGCTCGTCGTCGACGGGGCGCCGTCCGACGTGCCGTGGCGCCTGGCGGGGGCGAGCGCCGCCTGGACGACGGTCGCGATCGACGCGCCGGCCGACGTGTCATCGGCGGCGGTGCCGCCGGGACCGGCGGCGGGCGACGTCGCCTACGTGCTCTACACCTCGGGGTCGACGGGCGCGCCCAAGGGGGCGCTCGTGGAGCACGCCGGACTCCGCAACCACCTCGACGCCAAGATCGCGCTCCTCGGGCTCGCGCGCGGTGACCGCGTCGCGCAGAGCGCGAGCGCCGGCTTCGACGTGTCCCTCTGGCAATGCCTCGCACCGCTCGTCGCCGGCGCGGAGGTCGACATCCTGGCCGACGACGTCGCGCGCGCGCCGGCGACGCTCGCGCGCGTGGCGACGGCGCGGCGGGTCACCGTGCTGGAGGTCGTGCCGACCGTGCTCCGGGTCCTGCTCGACGCGGAGGAGGACGGGGCCGGCGGCGCGGGCGAATCGTCGCTCGCGTGCCTGCGGTTCCTCGTCGTGACCGGCGAGGCGCTGGCACCGGAGCTCTGCCGCCGGTGGTTCGCGCGACGTCCGTCGGTTCCGCTCGTGAACGCCTACGGGCCGACCGAGTGCGCCGACGACGTCACGCATCACGTGCTGCGCGCGGCGCCGCCGCCCGACGCGATCTCGGTCCCGATCGGCCGCCCGATTCCCGGGATGTCGGTCTACGTGCTCGATACGGCGTTGCGACCGGTGCCGGACGGAGAACCGGGAGAGCTCTGCGTCGCCGGGGTCGGCGTGGCGCGCGGCTATCTCGGCGACGCGGCGCGGAGCGCGGCGGCGTTCGTGACCCGTCCGCTCGGTCCCGCCGGGGAAGACGTCCGCGTGTATCGCACGGGCGACCGCGGCCGGCGCCTCCCCGACGGGACGTTCGCCTGGCTCGGGCGGCTCGACGCGCAGGTGAAGATCCGCGGCATGCGCGTCGAGCCGGCGGAGGTCGAGGCGACGCTCGGGGTGCATCCGGACGTCCGGCAAGCGGTGGTTCTCGCGCGCGGGGACGAGGCGGCACGGAGACTCGTGGCCTACGTCGTCCTGGCGAACGCGGGCGGGAAGGACGAGGGCGCGCCCCGCGCCGCCGCCGCCGAGCTGGCGCGCGTCCGCGAGTGGGGGCGACTCTGGGACGATACCTATGCGCGCGAATCACCGGGGGCGGACGACGCGGCGTTCGATGCCGCCGGCTGGCGCAGCCGCTACACGCGTCGGCCGATCCCCGCGGCGGAGATGCGCGAGTGGCTCGACGGCACCGTGGACCGCGTGCGGGCGCTCGCGCCCCGGAGCGTGCTCGAGATCGGCTGCGGCTCCGGCATGGTCCTCGCGCGTCTCGCGCCCGCGTGCGCGCGCTGGCTCGGGGTCGATCTCTCGGCGGCGGCCGTGGACGCGGTGCGCCGCCGCCACCTCACGGGCGGCCGCCTGCCGCACGTCGCCGTCACGCGCGCGGCGGCGCACGAGATCGTGATTCCTCCCGGCTTTCGTCCCGACGTGGTGCTCCTGAACTCGGTGGTGCAGTACTTTCCGAGCCTCGCGTATCTGCATGCCGTGCTCGCCGCCGCCTGGACGATGCTCGACGAAGACGGCACGATCTTCGTCGGCGACGTGCGTTCGCTGCCGCTCGCCCGGACGCTCCACACGAGCGTCGAGCTCGCACGCGCCGGCGCCGCATGCACGGCCGGCGAGGTGCGCGCGCGGATCGAGCGCAGCCTCGGACGCGAGCCCGAGCTCCTGATCGACCCCGCGTTCTTCGCGGCGCTCGCGCGCGCCCATGGCGGGGCGGTGGACGTGCAACTGAAGCGCGGACGAGCGCACAACGAGCTGACCCGCTTCCGTTACGACGTGACGTGGCGCCGCGGGCGGAGCGCGGCCGGGGCCGGATCGGAGGACGTGGTGGCGTGGTCCGGCGCTGGTCCGACGCTCGCCGAGCTGCGGCAGCGGCTCGCCGCGGCTCCCGACGCCACGATCGTTCTCCACGGGGTACCGAATCCCCGGCTGCAACGCGAGCTGCTCGCGGTCGGGCTGCTCGCCGCGGCGAGCGACGCGACCACGATCGGGGAGCTACGGGACGAAGTCGCGGCGCGTCCGCTCGCGCCGGGTCTCGATCCCGAGGCGCTCTGGACGTCGGCCATCGGGGCGAGCCACGATCTCGCGATCGGCTGGTCGCCGGCGGGGCTGGATCGGTACGACGCGCGTGTGCGGCCGCGGTGGTGCGGCGCGCGGCGCGATGGCGATCGGCCGGACGGGTGTGTCGGCGGCTCCACGGTCGCCGCGTCGGCGTCCGTGCCCGACGATGGGGCGGCACACGCCAACGATCCCGCCCGCGTGGCGACCAGTGCGGCGCGGGTCGAGGCGCTGCGCGCATTCCTGCGCGCGCGGCTCCCGGACGCGATGATGCCGGCGGCGTTCGTCGTCGTGCCGGAGGTCCCCCTCACGGCGAACGGCAAGGTCGATCATGCGGCGCTCGCGGCGCACGGAGAGGGCGGTGCGCTCGGGGCGGACGATGCGGCGCCGCTGACGCCGCTCGAGCGGACGGTCGCCGCGATCTGGGCGCGCCTCCTCGGCGTCTCCGAGGTCGGGCGCGACGACGACTTCTTCGCGCTCGGCGGGGATTCGCTCCTGGTGTACCGCGTGCTCCGGGCGCTGCGCGCCGAGGTCGGCATCGAGCTCGACCTGGAGCGCTTCCTCGTGCGGCCGACGGTGGCCGGTGCCGCGTCGGCGATCGCGGCCGCCGCCTTCGATGGCCTCGATGCCGCAGAGGCCGACGCGCTCCTCGCCGACGTCGAGGCGCTGCCGGAGGACCAGGCGGCCGCACCGCGAGCAGGCGGCGATGCGGCCGGGGAGGGCGCCGATGCGTGACCGGGGTGCGCGGCTCGGGGCGCTGTCCACGGAAAAACAGGCGCTCCTCCTCCGCCGGCTCACCGCGCAGGCGGCCGGGGTGTCGGCTCTCGCGCCCGTGCCTCGCGGCGCGGGGGTCAACGTCTTCCGGGCGTCGTTCGCGCAGGAGCGGCTCTGGTTCCTGGAGCAGGTGGCGGCAGGGAGCGCCGCGTACAACGTGGCCGGCGCCTTCGACGCGCACGGCCGCCTCGACCTCGGCGCCCTACGGACGAGCCTCGCGGCGGTGATCGCGCGCCACGAGAGCTTCCGTACGACCTTCGTGACCATGGACGCCCGGCCGATGCAGGTCATCTCGCCGGTGGCGCCGGTCGCGCTGGCGGTGCGCGATGTGCGCGGCGTGAGCGAGCCGGGATCGGCGCTCCGGGTGGAGGTCCAGCGCGAGGTCGAGCGTCCATTCGATCCGAGCCGTGGACCGCTGCTGCGCCTGCTGGTGCTCGCGCTCGGGACCGAACGACACGTCGTCGTGCTCACGATGCACCATCTGATCGCCGACGCGTGGTCGGTCGGCATCCTCGTGCGGGAGCTCTCGGCGCTCTATCGCGCCGCCGTGCGGGGTGAAGGCCTCGCGCTCGACGCTCCCGCGCTGCAGTACGCCGACTACGCCGAATGGCAGCGCCGCGATGCCGGGAAGCGATGGGGTGCCTCCGCGACCTACTGGCGGCGGCAGCTCGAAGGCGCGCCGTACCCCGTCGTCGCCGCCGGGGACCGGCTCGCCTTCCGGGGGGCGGCGGTCGGCTGCGATCTCGGAGCCGGAGTGACCGAGGGCCTCCGGTCGCTCGCGCGCACGTCGGGCGTGACGGCCTTCGCCGTCGCGCTCGCGGCGTGGAAGGTCGTCGTGGCGCGGGCGGCGGCGCTCGACGACGTCACCGTCCTCTCGCCGGTCGCCAATCGCGAGCGCTCCGAGTTCGCGGCGATCATCGGCTTCTTCGTGAACCTGGTCGCGCTCCGCACGCGGCTCGATGACGATCCGTCGGTCGCGGAGCTCGTACGGCGCGTGGGGGGCGTCGTGCGCGACGCCCTCCGCCACCAAGCGCTACCGTTCGAGCTGGTGCTCGGCGAGCTCGGCGTCGACCGCACGCTCGCGCGGCCGCCGCTCAGTCCGTTCGCGTTCGCGTTGGAGCGTCCGGTCGACGATGCGATCGACCTCCCCGACGTCCGGCTCACCGGATGGCCACTCGAGACCCGTACGAGCCGGACGGACCTGGCGCTGATCCTGGTCGAGCGGGAGGCTCCGGCGCAGTGGAGCGCGCGCCTCGAGTACGACCGTGGGCTCCACGATGCCGAGGGGGCGCGCGGGCTGCTCGCCGACTTTCGGACCTGCCTTGCCGGGTTCGGGGCGGATCCGACGCGCCGGATCTCGGAGCTGCTCGCGCGGGGGGCGCTCCCGCCGCCGACGGTCGCGGATCCGGCGACGGTCTGGGGACGTTTCCTCGTGCAAGCGGCGACGAGCCCCCATGCCGTCGCGGTGCGCGCGGCCGCGCGTGTCGTCACCTACGAGGGGTTGCGGGAGCGGGCGCTCGCGCTCGCGGCGCGGCTCGGCGGTGCCGGCATCGATCGCGGTGACGTGGTGGCCTTCGCAGGCGCGCGCGGTCCGGCATGGGTCGGCGCGCTGCTCGGCATCTGGGGTGCCGGTGGGGTGTATCTGCCGCTCGATCCGCGATGGCCGACGGCGCGCGTGCGCGACGTGCTCGAGCGGAGCGGCGCGCGGGCGGTGCTTTGCGACGGTGCGATCCCGGAACCGTCCCTGGACGGCTCCGGTCGGAAGCTGATCCGCCTCGACGCGGTGGCGGCGCGCGACCCGGACGCGTCGGGCGGGGCGGTGCCCGGTCCACGTCGGGGCGACGTCGCCTACGTGCTCTACACCTCGGGCTCCACCGGCGTGCCGAAGGGGGCCCTCATCGAGCACGCCGGGCTCGTGAATCACCTCGACGCGAAGGTCGCGCTCCTCGGACTCGCCGCCGGGGACCGGGTCGCGCAGACCGCGCCGACGACCTTCGACGTGTCGCTCTGGCAGTGCCTCGCGCCGCTGCTCGTGGGGGCCGAGGTCGTGGTGCTCGACGACGCCGCGGCCACGGATCCCGCCGCACTGCCGGCCGTGGTCGCGCGCTACGACATCACGGTGCTCGAGCTCGTGCCGAGCGTCCTGCAGCTCGTGATCGGGGCGGTCGAGGCCGGGGAGACGCCGCTCGCCGGTCTTCGCTGGCTGCTCGTCACCGGGGAGGCGTTGTCGCCGGCGCTGTGCCGCCGATGGCTCGCCCGCCATCCGGCGATTCCGCTCGTGAACGCGTACGGACCGACGGAATGCGCCGACGACGTCACGCACCACGTCGTCCGGACGGCGCCTCCGGCGGACGCGGCGCGTGTTCCGATCGGCGCGCCGATCCCGGGGATGTCCGTGTTCATCCTCGACGAGCGGCTGGTGCCGGTCGCACCCGGGGACGTCGGTGAGATCTGCGTCAGCGGCATCGGAGTGGGGCGGGGGTATTACGACGACCCCGCGCGTACGGCGGCGGCGTTCGTCGAGCCGACGGGACCGGCCGCCGTGGCGTTGCCGCGGTTCTATCGCACCGGCGACCTCGGCCGGCGTCTTTCCGACGGAACGTTCGAGTGGCTCGGGCGGCTCGATGCCCAGGTGAAGCTCGGCGGGGTGCGGGTCGAGCCCGAGGAAGTGGAGGCGGTGCTCACGATGCATCCGGCGGTGCGGCGCGCCGCCGTGGTGGCGATGCCGGCCGACGCGCCGTCGCGCCTCGTGGCGCACGTCGAGGCCGATGCGGGTCCGGAAGATGCGCTCGCGGCCCGCCTCCGCGACTGGGCGGCCGAGCGCCTGCCCGCGGCCATGGTGCCGGCCGTCGTCGCCGTGCGCGCCGCGCTGCCGCTGACGGCGCACGGCAAGGTCGACCGGCGCGCGCTCGCCCGCGAGACGCCGAACGCGACGAGTCCACGCGCGGATGCGCCCGCCCTTCCACCGGCCGCGCCGGAGACGCCGACCGAGCGACTGCTCGCCGACCTCTGGAGGCAGATTCTCGGCGTCGAGGTGCGGGCCGCGAGCGACGGGTTCTTCGCCCTCGGCGGCGACTCGCTCGCCGCCCTCCGGCTGGTCGCAGCGGCCCGGCGCCACGGGCTCGTCCTGACGCCGCACCAGGTCTTCGAGAACCCGACGCTCGCCGCGCTCGCAGGCGTCGCGGTCTCCGCCCCCCCGCCGGCGGAGCAGGGCATCGTCGTGGGCGACGTCGAGCCGACGCCGATCCAGCGGATGTTCCTTGCCGCCGATCTCCCGCGTCCCGATCACTACAACATGGCGATGCTGCTCGAGATCGACGGCGGCCTCGAGCCGACGTCGCTGGCGATCGCCGTCGAGCACCTCGTGCGCCACCACGATGCGCTGCGCTTGCGCCTGCGCCGCGACGGGGGGCGGCCGCGGCTCCTGATCGCCGGCCTCGAAGGGCCGGTGCCGTATGCGCATGTCGATCTCGCCGAGAGCGACCCGCGCGCGGCGGCGGCGGCGATCGAAGCCGCGGCCCCGAAGGCGCAGGCGAGCTTGGACCTCGAGCGCGGGCCGATCCTGCGCGTGCTGTCCTTCGATCTCGGGCCGGACCGATCCGGCCGGCTGCTCGTCGTCGTCCATCACCTCGCCTGCGACGCGGCGTCGTGGCCCATCCTGCTCGAGGATCTCGCCGCCGTGTATGCGCAGGTCGAGGAGGGCGCGCCGATCGTTCTCCCCGCCAAGACGACGTCCTACCGCGCCTGGGCGGCGCGCCTCGCGGCGCGCGCGCGGAGCGAGGCGCCGCGCGACGAGGCGGCCTTCTGGGCCGATCAGCGCGTCGCCGCGGGCGCACGTCTGCCCCGGGTGCGCGCGGTCGCGCATCCGGCCGTGGCCGACGTCGCGGTGCACACCGTCGTGCTCGAGGCACCCGCGAGCGGATGCCTCGCCGCCGTGCTCGCGCGCTCGGGCGCCACCATGGAGACGGCGCTCGTGACCGCGGTTGCGATGGTGGTCGCGGCGGCCGGCGGCGACGACCGCGTGCCGCTCTACCTGGAACGCCACGGACGGGAGGACGCGATCGGCGAGGTCGACGTCTCGCGGACGGTCGGTTGGTTCACGGCCGTCTTTCCGCTGTGCGTGCGCGTCGCCGCGAGCCGGTGTCCGGCGGACACGCTCGAGGCGGTCGCGCGCCGGCTCCGGGCGGTGCCCGCCGGCGGCATCGGCTGGGGGCTCGCCGTGTTCGGCCCCGCCGCCGGCGACGATGCGGCCCGCGACCTCGGCGGTGCGCGCCCGGAGGTCAGCTGCAACTACCTCGGGCGGATCGATCCGCCGCGGAGCCTCGGCTGGCGCATCGCGCCGGAGTCCACCGGTCCGGAGGTCGGTCCGGGTGGCACACGTCCGACGGCGCTCGACGTGGTCGCCCACGTCGCGGCGGATCGGTTGCACGTCGCGTGGCACTATGACGCGGTGGCGTACGAGGGCGCCGCGATCGCGGCGCTCGCGGCACGGGCGCTCGACGTGCTCCGTGCGCTCGCGAGCGGCGCGATCGGAATGGACGGGGAGCCCGTATGACGGAAGGCATTCTCGCGGCGATCGGCCGCACCCCGCTCGTCGCGCTGCGCCGGCTCGTCTCCGAGGCGCCGTTCCGGATCTTCGCGAAGCTCGAGGCCTGCAACCCCGGCGGCAGCATCAAGGATCGCGCGGCGCTCGGGCTCCTCGAGGGGGCGCGGCGCGCCGGGCGCATCCGCCCCGGAACCGTCGTGGTCGAGTCGAGCTCCGGCAACATGGGGATCGGTCTCGCGCAGGCGTGCGCGGTGCTCGGGCTCCGCTTCGTCTGCGTCGTGGACGTGCGCACGACGGCGCAGAACATCGCGATCATGCGTGCCTACGGCGCGGAGATCGAGGTCGTGGATACGCCGGACCCGAACGGCGGCGGCTTCCTGCGCGCGCGGATCGCACGCGTCCGGGCGCTCGTCGACCGCCTGCCCGACGCGTTCTGGCCCGACCAGTACGGCAACGTGGACAACGCCCTCGCGCATCGTCGGACGATGCACGAGATCGTGACCGCGCTCGACGGCAGGCTCGACGTGCTCTTCTGTCCGACCAGCACGTGCGGGACGATCCGCGGCTGCGCGGAGTACGCGCGCGAGCACGGCCTCGCGACGACCATCGTCGCGGTCGACGCGGTCGGCAGCGTGATCTTCGGCCCCGCGGGCGCGAGCCCCGACATGGCGGCGCCCGTACGCTTGATCCCTGGTCATGGCGCGGCCCTGCGGCCGGCGCTCTTCCGCGACGACGTCGCCGACGCGTGCGTGCACGTCTCCGACCTGGAGTGTGTGACGGGGTGTCGCCGGCTCGTCGCCCGGGAGGGGATTCTCGCGGGCGGCTCGTCCGGCGCCGCGGTGATGGCGATCGAGCGCCTTCGCGATCGCATCGCGGGCGACGCGACGGTCGTGGCGATCTTCCCGGACCGCGGTGAGCGGTACCTCGACACCATCTATTGCGACGCGTGGGTCGAGCGGCACTTCGGTGTGCTGCCGGCGTCCGAGGCAGGAGCGCTCGGGGATCCCATGGCGGCGCATGCGGCGGCGCCGACCGGACGACGACGCCCCGTGGCGCTGCGCCCGCCCGAGCGTGCGGCGGCCGGGATCCGGGCTGCGGCGGGAACGACGTGAGCACGGGGGGCGACATCCTGATCGTGCCGGCCGCCGACGTCGCCGGGATCCTCGAGGGTGAGGCTGCGACCCTCATGGCGATCGTCGCCGCGGCGTATGCGGCCCATCGCCGCGGCGAGACCGTCGTGCCGCGCTCGTGCTTCCTCCGATTCCCCGGTGGACGCAATCGCGCGATCGCGCTGCCGGCGTATCTCGGCGGCGAGGTCGGGGTTGCGGGGATCAAATGGATCGCATCGTTCCCCGCAAACCTCGCGTGGGGGCAGGCGCGCGCCTCGGGGCTCGTCGTGCTCAACTCGCCCGCCACCGGCCGGCCGTACGCGGTGATCGAGGGCGCGCTCGTGAGCGCACAGCGCACGGCGGCGAGCGCCGCCCTGGCCGCGCAGGCGCTGCACGCGGGCCTTCCGCCCGTGCGGGTTGGGCTCCTCGGGTGCGGCGCGATCAACTTCGAGACGCTGCGCTTTCTCCTCGCGGTGTGGCCGGGCATCACGCAGGTCCTCCTGACCGACCTGAGCGCGGCGCGCGCGGCGGCGTTCGCGGCGCGTGCGCGCGCGCGCTTTCCGCGGGTCACGTGCGAGATCGCGAGCGATTGGCGCATGCTGCTCGCCGACTGCCCGCTCGTCTCGATCGCGACGACCGCGACGACGCCCTACATCGACGCGTTGCCGCGGGGCGCGTTGCGTACGATCGTGCATCTCTCGCTCCGCGACCTCGCGGCGGAGGTGGTGCTGGCCGCCGACAACGTCGTCGACGACGCGGATCACGTCTGTCGTGCGGAAACGTCGCTGCATCTCGCCGCGCGCGCGACCCGCGGGCGCGCGTTCATTCGCTGTACGCTCGCCGACGTGCTCGCGGGAATCGCCGCGCCGAAACGGACCGATGACTCGTGCACCGTCTTCAGCCCGTTCGGGCTCGGGATCCTCGACATCGCGGTCGCGAATTTCGTATGGGAGCGCGCAGAGGCGTGCGGCAAAGGGACGCGACTCCCCTTCGCGAGCCCCGCATGAGCACGCCGCTCGACGGAGGGTGCATGCCGCGCAGTGTGGAGCCGTTGGCCGTGGCGACGGTCGGTGTGTTGCTGTGGCTGGTCGCGGCGACCGGGCCGGCGACGGCGGTCGCTGCGGGCGACACCGTCGACCGCCGGCCGCGGCGCGAGGACCACGGCGCGCTCGTGGTGCTCGACGTCTACGGGACCTACGAGGAGATGGGACGGCAGCAGGTCGCGCTCCTCGGCGACGAGGCGCGCGCCGTGCGCGACCTCTACGCCGACCGATGGAGCGGGCTGGTGCGGTCGCAGGGCGTGCTCGGCCGCTTCGTCGACGCCATCGTGTTCCCGGTGTGGACCGGGTTCGGGCGGTGGCGTGAAGACAGCGGGTTCTACGACGAAGCGGCGGGGATGGCGCGCGCGCTCGGCGCCGCGGGTGCGGCGGACGGCATGCGGCTCCTCTACGGCGGGGTCTTCGGCGGCGGGTCGACGGTGTTCGCGGCGACGCGCGGCGCGACCGTCGACGGCCGCGCCCTCATCGGCCGGAACGTCGACTGGTCGGACGACGGCGGCCGCCGCCGGCCCGTCGTCACGCGCTACCACCCCGTGAACGGTGATCTGCCGCACCTCACCGCCTCGTGGCCGCTCGTGATCGTGCCGATCGTCGGCGTCAACGCGGCGGGGCTCGCGATCTCGATCAACTTCTTCGACGCCGACGTCATGATGGGGCTTGGCTTCCCCCGGCTTCTCTATCGGCGCGTGCTGCAGCGCGCACGCACGGTGGAGGAAGCGCTCGCGCTCCTCGCCGACGACGGCAATCGCGGCGGCGCCGGCATGCTGGTGCTCGCCGACGCCGAGGGGGCGCTGGCGCTCGCGGAGTGCACGGCGAAGCACTGCGCAGCGCTGCGGCCGGGCGAGGACTGGCTCGCCCACAGCAACCACGCGCGCACGCCCGAGATGCGCGCGCACGACGAGGGGCGGACGGCCGACTCCGACCGACGGCTCGCCGCGATGGAGGCCGCGGTGCGGGGGCGGCTCGGAGCGATCGATCCCGGGGCGGCGGCGGCGATCCTGCGCGACCGCTCGAACACGGCGTTCATCAACGATTCCACGGTGGCGAACCTGCGCGTCCTGAACGCCGTCGTCGTCGATCCGCGGGCGCGGCTCGTGTGGCACGGTACGACCCAGCAGCCGTTGGCGCCGTTCGGCGCGTTCCTGCCGCTCGCGGTCGACGGGGACGCGCCCGGGGCGGCGGCGCCGATCGCCGCCGATCCGCGGCTCGCCGGTCCGGTGCTCGCGCGCGAGCGCGAGGTGGTGGCCGGGATGCGGCAGGCGCTCCGGCTCTTCGAGGGCGGGCGCGTCGGCGACGCGGGCGCGATCTGGGACCGCTTCGCCGGCGAGCCGGCGACGGGCCTCGAGCCGCATCGACTCGCCTGGGCGCGGGCGCGTGTGCGCTGGGCGACGGGGCGGCTCGCCGATGCCGACACGCTCCTCGCCACGGCCGACGACGACGGCGCCCCGTTCGAGGTGCGAGCGTACGCGCGGGTCGCACGCGGGCTCGTCGCCGATCGGCGCGGCGCGCGCGCGGACGCGCTGCGGTGGTACCGGGCGGCGGACGCGTATCTCGCGGCGCATCCCGCGTACGACGCGCCGCTCCTGATCGAGCCGTTGCGGCGCGCGATCCGGACGGGGCTCGCCGCGCCCGCGACCGCCATGCCGGCGATGCCCGATCTGCAGAACATTCCACGATGAGGGAGGCGTCTGGCCGATGAAGCGTTGGGTGCGAGCGATGGGAGGGGCGGCCGCGGCGGCGGCGATGGCGATCGACGCGTGGGCGGCGCTCGACCCGCGCATACCGATCGATCCCGCAGCGATCCTCGACGCGCGCCGCCGGCTCTACGCGAGCACGTACACGTGGTCCGACCAGCACCAGATCCTGCGGGTCACCACCTGGGATGCGGCGGCGCGAAGCCACCAGCGGACCGTCGAGCTCTTCGAGCGTCGCTACGCCGACGGCGCGCGCAAGGTTCTGCTCGGCTTCCTCGCGCCGGACGAGGTGAAGGGGATGGCCGTGCTCTCGCAGGAGCGCGCCGGCGGGACGCCGGAGCGCTGGCTCTATCTGCCACGGCAGCGCCGGGCCCGGCGGTTCGCCGGCCAGATGCGGGACGAGGGCATGCTCGGCACCGACCTCACCGCGGCGGAGCTGGATCTCCTGCGCGACTCGCTCGGGTGGAGCGGCGCGGCGGTGCGTCCGACCCTCCACGGCGCGGAGCGCCTCGGCGACGTCGAGGCGTACGCGCTCGACGTCGTACGGGTCGGGGGATACGAGCGGGTGCGCGTGTGGATCGGCGCCGCCGATCTCGTCCTCCGCCAACTCGAGCTCTACGGCACGGAGCCGGCCGCGTTGAAACGCATCCGACAGAGCGACGTGCGCTTCGTCGGCCGCGTGCCGATGCCGGGTCGCGTCGAGGTCGAGAACCCGCGCGCCGGCACCCGATCGCTCTTCGAGCTCGTCGAGGCCGAGGTCGACGCCGGCTTCTCCGACGACGTCTTCAGCCTGCCGCTGCTCGCGATGCCGAAGAAGGAATGACCGGATGCCCGGCCCGCTGCCCTCCTGGTGCGCGATCGTTCCGACGCCGTTTCCCGACGTCCGCGTTCACCGCCTCGACGTCGCCGCCGCGCGCGGGGACTACGCGCGCCTCGCGCCGGTCCTCACGAGGCCCGAGCGGGAGCGCGCCGCGCTCTTTCGGGTGAGCGACGACCGCATCCGCTTCGTCGTGACGCGCGCCGCGCTGCGCCTGCTGCTCGCGGAGGCCGGGCTCGGCCCTCCGGAGGCGCTCGCGATCGTCGCCGACGCGAACGGCAAGCCGGCGCTCCGGCGCTCGTCGCCGCTCCGCTTCAACGTCGCGCACTCGGGCGAGGTGGCGCTGATCGCGCTTGCCGACGGTCGCGACGTGGGCGTCGACGTCGAGGTGGTCCGCGCGCGCGACGATCTCCACGGCGTCGCCGCACGCTTCTTCGCGGTCTCGGAGATCGAGGCGCTCGGGCGCCTCGCGGGCGCGGCGTACGCGGCGGCGTTCCATCGCTGCTGGGCGCGGAAGGAGGCGTGCGTGAAGGCCGCGGGCGCCGGGCTCCGCGCGCCGCTCGCGGCGGTGGTGGTGGGCATCGAGCCGCGTCCGGGCAGGTGGGCGGCGACGGTGGCGCGCGGCGGAGCGCCACGCGCGTTCGAGCTCGCCGACGTCGCGGCGCGGCCCGGATACGCCGCGGCGGTGGCGGTCGAGGCGCCGGCCGCACGGGTGGACTCCCCCCAGCGTCCGTAGATCTCCGGCGCCCGGCGCCGGAAACGAGCGCCGCCGCTGTCGGGCGTACCGAACGCGCCGGCGCAGCGATACCCGTGCGCGGCGACGCGTGACCGTGCTAGTGGGGAAGCGTGACGAAGGGACGCCGCCTGCCGCTCGCCGACGCCGCCGCGCTCGTTCGCCCGCGCGACACGCTCGCCTGCGGCCTCGTCGCCGGCCAGCCCGCCGGCTTCCTCGACGCGCTCGGCGCGCGCCGCGACCTCGAGGACGTCGTCCTCTACACCGGCCTCCTCCTCCAGCCCTACGCGCTCCTCCAGACGCCGGGCGTCCGCATCGTGAGCGGCTTCTTCGGGCCGATCGAGCGGATGGCGCGCGCGATGGGCGAGCACGTCACCTACATCCCGCGCGACTTCAACGGCCTCGAGCGCCTGGCGATGGACGTGGCGCCGCGCGTGATGCTCGCCGTCACGAGCCCGCCCGACGCCGACGGGTATCTGAGCTTCGGGGTTCATGCCGGGGCGACCTTCCGGCCCTTCCTCGCCGCCGCGCGCGATCCGGCGCGCCTCACGATCGCCGAGGTCAACCGGCGCATGCCGCGCGTCCTCGGGCTCCCGGAGCTCGGCGGCAACCGCGTCCACGTCTCCGAGGTCGACGTGCTGGTCGAGCACGACGCCGACATCGTGACGATCGCCGACGCGCCGCCGTCCGCGGCCGACCTCGCGATCGCCGGCCAGGTGTGCGAGCGCATCCCGCCGGGCGCGATCCTCCAGTTCGGGATCGGCGCGATCCCGAACGCGATCGCGGGCATCCTCGCCGCGGGCGATCGGGCGGGATTCGGCGTCCACACCGAGATGATCTCGGACGGCATCATGCGCCTGCACCAGGCGGGAAAGATCACGAACCGGAAGCCGCTCTATGACGGCGTCACGGTCGCGACCTTCGCGCTCGGGAGCCGCGCGCTCTACGATTGGCTCGACGGCAACCCCGACGTCCGCATCCTCCCCGTGACGGCGGTGAACGGCCCCGGCGTGCTCGCGGAGCTTCCCGAGCTCACCAGCGTGAACGGCGCGATCGCCGTCGACCTGGCGGGGCAGGTCGCGGCCGACACGATCGGCGACCGCCAGTACTCGGGGACGGGCGGGCACGAGGCCTTCGTGAGCGGCGCGGGGAGCGCTCCCGGCGGCCGGAGCTTTCTCTGCACGCGCTCGACCGCGACCGTGAACGGCGCGTCCATCTCGACGATCGTCGCCGCGTTCCCGCCCGGGACGCGGGTCACGACGCCGCGCCACCACGTGCAATGGGTCGTGACGGAGCACGGCGCCGTCGACCTCTCCGTGCTCGACGACGTCGAGCGTCCGCGCGCCCTCGTCGAGCTCGCCGACCCGCGGTTCCGCGACGCGCTCCGCGCCACGTTGCGCTGACCGGCGCCGGTCCGCGCGGCGTCCCGGCGTGCGCACGCGCGTCGGGCGCGTGTGCCGTCGGGACGCTCCGTCTATCCGGGCGGGGTCGCGGGGAGGCCGCCGAAGGTGCCGTCCTCGCACGTGACGGTCTGGTCGCTCGGCGCGCAGCGGAGCCACGCGCCCGTGCAGCCGCCGACGCAGGCGCCGCAGACGAGATCCCGCCGGCATTCGTCGCACTGCGCGGCGCAGCGGGTGTCGCAATCGGGATCGCCCGCGCGGCAGAGATCGCGGCACTCGTCGTAGCACTCGCGGTCGACGCCCGCGTCACAGCTCCGGCAGACCTTGGAGTCGCGGTCGTGGCCGCCGCCGCCGCAGGCCGAGAGCGCGGCGACGCCGATCGCGAACGCCGCCGCCGCCCCGAGCCCGATGTTCCGCCATCCGGTCATGTCGTCGCTCCCCTCGTGACTAGAACGTGTGCCCGAACGTCAGGTAGACGAGCCCGGTCTGCTCGGGGCTGAAGCCGGCGTCGATCCGCGCGACCAGCCCCGACGAGAGTCCGATGCGGAGGCCGCCGCCGTAGCTGTAGCGGACGTCGTCGAAGGTGTGGTGGGTGAAGTCGTGGCCGTCCTCGAAGACGCGCCCGAGGTCGCCGAACGCGACGCCGTCGATGGTCACGTCCCAGAGCTTGCGGAAATTGAAGTCGACGAGCTTCAGCCGGTACTCGGCGTTGAGCAGCATGCTGCCCTTGCCGAGGAAGCGCTGCGGGAAGTAGCCGCGCATGGTGTCGTCGCCCCCGAGCGAGCTCAGCTCGAAGAAGGGGATGTGGTCCTGGTCGCCGAAGACGACCTCGGTGTTGGCGTGCAGCGCGATCACCTGGCGCCGCCAGACGAGCGGCTGGATGAAGCTCACGTCGAAGATGAGCTTCTGGTAGTCGGTGTCGCGGTTGAAGAGGGCGTGATCGGCGTTCAGATACTTCACGAGCACTTCCCAGCCCTCGGTCGGCCGCACGAGGTCGTCGCGCGAGTTGTAGACGAGCGCCGCCGACAGGTAGTTCGACTGCGCTCCGTGGACCCCGTAGAGCCCGGGGGCGAAGCGCTGGATCGACGGCGTGTCGTCGTCGGTGCCGTTCTTGACGTTGGTGTCGCGATAGAATCCCGCCAGCACGATCGCGAGCTTCTGCAGGAGGCGGTAGCCGACGGTGAGCCCGAGGCGCGCCCGGCGCGCCTCGTAGTTGGCGACCGGGTCGGGCCCGAGCTCGTTGTTGCCGAGGCCGAAGAACTCGACGGCCGGGTCGGTGTACCAGGCCAACGTGCCGAACAGCAGGAACGGCCCGAGGTCGGTGTGCCCGAGGTTGACGGTCGCCTTCTGCTGACGCTTCAGCGCGATCAGGAGGTTCACGTCGCCGACCAGGGCGCCGCCGAAGAGGTCGCGGCCTTCGAACTTGACGCCCACCTTCGGGCCGGTCTCCGGGCCGTAGCCGGCTTGCGGCAGGATCGCGAAGGGCAGGCGCCGTCCGGCGTCCTCGTCGACCGTGGACCGCGACGGCAGCGAGTCGGAGACGAGGTTCTCGGGGCCGAGGTCGTTCTCGGGCGTCGCGTGGGCCGTCGGCGTCGTCCCCGCGAGCCCGGCGAGGGCGACGACGGCGGCGCACGCGACGGCTCGCACGCGGCGGCCGGTCGCGCGCGAGCCGTCTCCGGCGCGTCGGCCGTCCGGATCCGTGACCTGGTCCGCGTGGAGCACCATGTCGGTTCTACTCGATCCGCCGGGGTGCGGTCAGCTCGGATTGCGCGGGCTCCGCTCGCGAGCTCGCGCCTGGCTCGCCGGGTGCGTTACAAGAGTCGGAAGACACGCCGATGCCGAGTGCGCTCATCGTAGACGACGCGCTGGAGTTCCAGGCCACCCTGGCCGCGCTGCTCCGTGCCGCAGGGTACGACGTCGCGACCGCCCGATCACTTGCCGAGGCGCGCGCCGTCCTCGCGGCCCGGAGCCCGACCGTCGTACTGGCCGCGCTGACCTTGCCCGATGGCCCCGGGATCGAGCTGCTGTCCGCGGCTCCGGGGCCCGGCGCGCCCGCGTTCATCGTCATCGCGGGCCACGCCGCGGTCGGCGACGCGATCACGGCGCTCGGCCGGGGCGCGTTCGACTACGTGACGACGCCGATCGATCTCCCGCGCTGGCACGCGACCCTCGCGAATCTCGCGCGCTGGCGCGACCTGTGCGAGGAGATCGACCGCGTGCGTCGATCGCAGCCCGCCGACGGCGCCGCGATCGTGCCGGTGGCGATCGGGACCTCGATCGCCGATGCCGAGCAGCGTCTCATCCTCGCCACCCTCGATGCATGCGGG
Organism: Deltaproteobacteria bacterium; assembly: GCA_020848745.1. Classification (NCBI taxonomy): domain Bacteria; kingdom Pseudomonadati; phylum Myxococcota; class Myxococcia; species Deltaproteobacteria bacterium. The sequence continues at coordinate 167,860 of JADLHM010000110.1, forward strand.
GGAGACAAGGCGCGGGCGGCGAAGATCCTCGGGATCAGCCTGAAGACGCTCTACAACCGGCTGAATCGCTACAAGAGCATCCCGACCTCCGCGGCGTGAACGCCCGGCGCCGCGGCGCGCCTCGGAATCGCTGCTCCGGATCGACAGCCCGCCATCGGCGACATACGGTCGCGGCAGGGAGGGGGATCGCATGACCTTCATCCAGACGCCGCCCGTGCTCGGGAACCAGTTCGACGAGGACCGGGTGCTGCAGAGCTTCCTGCGACGCCGGGTGCCGAAGGACGCGCTCGCGGCGATGCTTCCTTCGCTGGCGCGCATGGGGGGGCGGGCCGTCGGCGACCTCGGCGCCGCCGCCGCGGCGTCGTACGGCGAGGAGCCCGAGCTGGTGCAGTGGGACCCGTGGGGGAACCGCATCGACGAGATCGTCACCCCCGAAGCATGGAAGCTCTTCGCGCGGACGGCAGCCGAGGAGGGGTTGATCGGGACCGCCTACGAGCGGGCGTCCGGCGAGCACTCGCGCCTCCACCAGTTCGCGCTCGTCTACCTCTTCGCGCCGTCGTCGAAGGTCTACACGTGCCCGCTCGCCATGACCGACGGGTGCGCCAAGACGCTCGAGGTGACGGCCGAGCCGGCGCTCCGCGAGCGCGTGCTCTCCCGCCTCGCGTCGCGTGATCCGGCGTGCGCGTGGACCTCCGGGCAGTGGATGACGGAGCGGATCGGCGGATCGGACGTCGGGCTCTCGGAGACCGTCGCGCGCGAGACGGCCGACGGGTGGCGCCTGTGGGGCACCAAGTGGTTCACCTCGGCCATCACGGCCGACGTCGCGCTCACGCTCGGACGGCCGGAGAGCGCGGGCCCGGGCGGCCGCGGCCTGGCGCTCTTCCTCGTGGAGACGCGCGACGCGCAGGGACGCCTCAACAACATCGAGGTGAACCGGCTCAAGGACAAACTCGGTACGCGGATGGTGCCGACGGCCGAGCTGACGTTGCACGGCACGCTCGCGGTCCCGGTCGCGGGGCTGACCGACGGCGTCCGCAACATCACCCCGATGCTCAACATCACGCGCACCTGGAACGCGATCTGCTCGGTAGCGAGCTTGCGGCGCGGGCTCGCGCTCGCGCGTGACTTCGCCGGGCGCCGCTTCGCGTTCGGCGCGACGCTCGACCAGAAGCCGCTCCACGTCGACACGCTCGCCGGCATGCAGGCCGAGTACGAGGCCGCGTTCCATCTCGCGTTCCACGGCGTCGCGCTCCTCGGCCGCGAGGAGACCGGCGTGATCACCGACGAGGAGGCGGCGCTCCTGCGTCTCCTCCAGCCGCTCATGAAGCTCACGACCGGGCGCCAGGCGGTCGCGGGCGCGAGCGAGACGCTCGAGGCGTTCGGCGGCGCGGGCTACATCGAGGATACCGGCCTGCCGGAGATCCTGCGCGACGCGCAGGTGCTGTCGATCTGGGAGGGCACGACGAACGTCCTCGCCCTCGACGCTCTCCGCGCCATCTCCCGCGCCGAGGCCTTGCCGGTCTTCGGGCGCGAGGTGCGCCGGCGCGTCGCGGCGGCCGCGGGGGAGCCGACGCTCCGCGCCGCGGGCGCCGCCGCGCTCGCCGCGATCGAGCACGCCGAGCGGTGGATCGCCGCCGCGAGCGGCCGCGGCGGTGCGCACGTGGAAGCGGGCGCGCGCCGCTTCGCGCTGACGCTCGGCCGGACGCTCGGCTTGGCGCTCCTGGTCGACCACGCCGCGTGGGCGCTCGTGCACGAGCATGATCCGCGCCCGGCCGCCGCGGCGCGGCGTTTCGCGCGGGAGGGTGTGGATCTGCTGTGGGAGGCAGACCTCGGCGCCGACGACGCGACGCTGCTCGCGTCGGATCGGGTGAAGTAACGACCGCCGCTACGACGGCTTCCACTGCCGCGCCGCCGCGAGCCCCGCGTCGATAATCGCGCGGGCGGCGGTGGCCTCCGCGCTCGCGGCCTTCGTCGGCACGGCGCGCAGCATCGCGATCCAGTCGTCGGGAAGCCCGTGGTGGCGGGCGCCCTCGACGAGCAGGTCCATGTAGTAAGCGGACGGTCGCAGCTCGGGCGCGTGCTTCTCGGAGGCGAGCGTGAAGGCCCGCGATGGCCAGTCGTCCGCCGGAGTGACCGCCGCGGCGCGCGCCGCCTCGCGCGCGAGCGGCGTCACGGCGATCTCGATGCGCGCGTAGTTGTCGATCAGCACCCCCTCGGTGAGCTCGACGTGCGCGAGATCCTCCACGGTGATCTCGTAGGCGACCCCGTAGACCTCCGCGTCGGCGGCGGAGACGAGGTTCGCGAAGGACTCGCCGATCGGCACGAGCGGCGGCTTGTCGAGGACGAGCCGCCACCCGGGCGCCCGCGCCGCGAGCGCGCGCGACGGCGTGATACCGCGCCGCCCGGCGAAGGTCGCCGGCTGCATGTTGGAGCCGTAGGCGAAGTACCAGACGCGGTCGCTCATCCGCGCCGGGTTCCGTCGCGGCCGGGCCGGGTCGCGGCGCCGTCCGCGTCCGCCGCGATCCAGCCGGCGCGGCGTCTACGGGATACGGGGGCGCGCCGCATGCCGCCCGTCCTGCCCGAGCCCCGCCACCCTGTCCATGCCGCCGCGCCGCGTGGGCGCCGCGCGGCCGGCGGCGCCGGCGCGCGCTGCGAGCGCTCCCCATGCCGGGGATGCCGGTCGGCTCCTAGAATACGTTCGGGTCCCAGCCGTAGGCCCAGGTCGTGAGCATCCGCCGCATGTCGGCGACGCGCAGTGCGAGCTCGTTCTTGGTGCGCTGCACGCCTTCCGGGTCGACGGTGCGCGCGACGAGCGCGGCCTCGATGCGCGCGACCGCGAGCCGGGCCTGCGCGAGGGCGAGCGATTCGCCCTCGCGGGCGGCGAGCGCCGCGAGGCGTTCGCGCTCGGTCGCGAGGTACTCGCGCGTCGCCTGCGACGACTTGTCCGCCATCGCGACGTCGCCGAGCACGGCGTAGGCGAGCGCGACCGGCCCCGCCGCGACGGCCGCCTTCGCCGCGTCGCGTATCTTCTCGACGTCGGCGCCCGTGTGCGGTGAGGCGAGGTACATCATGCGGCTCGTGGCGGCGATCGCCGGCGTCGGGTAGCGGAGCGTGCCGGCCTCGAGCGCCGCGATCGTCGGCGCGAGCTCGGCGCGGCTCGTGTCGGCGAGCACCACGTGGCGGCCGTCGGAGTAGATGAACGCCCACGGTGAGCCTTCCGCGTACACGAGCCCGCCGAGCGGGAGGGCGTACGGCGCCGTCATCGGCAGGATCGCGAGCCCGACGTCGTACCCGCCGAGCGCGTCACGCGCCGGCGCGACGCCGGTGCGGAGGTCCTTGTGCAGTTGCAGGGTCGTCTCGTCGTAGACCTGCTGCGCCCGCCCGCCGATCAGCACCGTGACCGGGGTGTCGGTCCAGCGCAGGAACCCCTCGGCTTCCCACGCCGCGTAGGCGCGGCCGTGTAGTCCGTTGGCGCGCACGAACGCCGCGGCGTCGCGCGGGAACGTCGGCGCATCCACCATGCGCTCGAAGGTCGAGAGGCCGGCGAACACGGGATTGGCGGCGGCATAGCGCCGGGCGACGGGCGGGAGCGCGGCCGCGGCCGCGAGCGCGAGCCCGACGGCGAGGGCGCGGAGCGGCCAGGGACCGCCGAGCCGGCGACGCCACCAGGCGAGCTCGGCCGCGAGCGGTCCGGCGAGGACGACGAGCGCGAGCGGCACGAAGCGCCGGGCGCGCACCGTCATGACGGCGACCGCGATCAGGACGACGGCGTCGAAGAGCGCGCGGGCGCGGCGCTCGTCGTCGGGGGCGAGCGCCGGGGCGCCGCGGCCGACGGCGAGCCGGGCCCCCAGGAGCGCGACGAAGACCCCCGCGAGCGTGCAGATCTCCCAACGGCTTCCGAAGGCCGTGACGTCGGCCGCGAAGAGCGGCACCCACTCGGCCACCGTTCGCCAGGCCGGGCTCGCGCCGACGACGAGCGCGTGCGCCAGGTTCTCGCTGCCGAAGGGATTGGCGAAGGCGGCGAGCGCGACGGCGGCGGCGCACGCGCCGAGCGCGGCGGGCAGCATGCGCGGCACGCAGGCGCCGACCGCGAGGGTCCAGGCGCCGAGGAGGCCGAGCCCGAAGACGAAGCTCCCGTGGGCGTTCGCCCAGAGCGCGAGGATCACGACCACCGCCGCGAGCCAGATCGGCCGCGCGGTCGCGCGGACCAGGGCCGCGAGGCAGGCGCACGCGAGCACGAGCCCGACGAGGGCGGGGCGGAGATCGACGTAGCTCCGGCCCGCCGCGAGAGCGACGCCGGCGACGAGCCACGCCTCGGGTGCGCCGGCGCCGCGCGCGAGCGCGGTGGCGGCGAGGAGTGCCGCCGCCGCGACGAGGAGCACGCCCTTCAGCGCGAGGAGGCCGTCCGGTCCGGTCGCGGCGTCGGTCGCGTAGAAGAGGACGTCGCTTCCCCAGTTCTGGTTCAGCCAGACGCGCCCTCCGGTCGTGTACGACCAGTCGTCGGGCGTCCCGAGCCTGCCGGCGAGCGCGTCCCGGCCTCCCGCGAGCGCGATGAAGAGGTCGTCCGCCGGACGCGGCTCTGCCCACGGGAGCAGCAGGAGGAGGGCGCAGGCTACGAGACAGAGCGCGAGGTCGCGGCGATTGGACGGGGGCATGGGCGACGGTCAGGCGGACGCTAGCACATCATCCGCGGGCGCGTCAGCGCGCGAACGCTCCGAGGCGACGACGAGCGCCGCGCCGTACGATGCGAGCGAGAGGAGCGTGAGCGTCCATTCGAGCCAGAGGGTCCGGCCGCGCTCGGCGCGATGACGCGTGAACGCCAGCCGCAGCGACTCCTCGGGCTTCGGGCCGGCCTTGGCGCTCTCGATGGTGACCGGGCGGCCCTGCCAGTAGTCCTGGAAGCGCGCCTCGTGGAAGCGCTCGACCGCGCGACGGTCGAAGGTCCCGACCGCGGGCCCGGTGCGCCAGAGCGGCCACGCGTGCTCCATCGTCGCGAGCACCAGCACGGCCGCGACGACGGGGCGTAGACGCGGCAGCGCGGCGGCCGCGGCGATCACGAACGGTACGCAGTAGAGTAGGTAGCGCTCGTGGACCCGCGTCGGCCAGAGGAACACGCTCCAGAGCCAGAGGCTCGCGAAGACGACGATCGCGAGCGCGGGCCGCCGGCGGTGGCGCGTCCACGCGAGCGCCGCGACCGCTGCGAGCGCGAGGCCGAGCAGGACGCGTCCCCACGCGTCGCGCGTGAGCCCCGCGACGGTCACCGTCGACGTCAGCACGTCGTACACGGGATGGCGCTCCGCCAGCAGCGCCGCCAGGTACCAGACGTTGTAGGCTTCGAGCGTCGTGTAGGAGAGCACCTCGAAGAAGTTCATCCGGTAACAGCGCTCGAGCCACGCGGCGCCGTCGGCGAGCAGCCAGGGCGCGCTGCCGAGCGCGACCGTCGCGAGGGCGACGCCGCCGAGGCGGGCGAGCCGTCCGAGGCACGGCAGGAGGCCCGCCGGCGTGGCGACGAGCGCCGCGAACCCGGCGATTGGCAGCACGAGCAGTCCCTGCGGCTTCGCGAGGAGCGCGACGCCGGTCGCGGCGCCGGCGGCGATCCAGCGTCCGCGCGCCATGGCCGCGACGGCGAGGACGGCGGGCGCCAGCGCGAGCGCGTCGTACTGTCCGAAGACGGCCGTGTTCATCATGAGGGGCGGCGCCAACCAGGTGAGCGCCGCGGCGCCGGCCGCCGTCCTCGTCCGCGCCGTGAGCGCGTGTACGAGCAGGCCGACGCCGAGCGCGGTCGTGAGCTCGAAGAGCCAGGGCACGACCGACGTGACGAGGCGCGTGTAGGGCGTGTTCGCGAGGAAGTCGGGGGCGCCGACGCCGAGCCAGCGGCTCTGCGCCCAGAAGACGGCCGTCGCGAGCGGCGGGTAGTTCGGCGGGTAGACCCCGCGCCGCGGCAGCACCACCGGCACGCCGTTCTGCACGAACCAGCCGCGCAGCGTCGGCAGCGCGTCCGGCGGCGCCGAGTAGGCGTGGACGAGCCCGCGCGCGGCGGCCACCTCGCCCATGCCCAGCACCTCGAAGTGATCGAGGGCGTAGCCCCAGCGCGGCGCGAGCGCGACCAGCGCGAGCCGCATCGCCGTCCCGGCGACGAGCGCCAGCGCGAGCCAGCCACGGGAGGAGGACGCCGGCACGGACGCTCAGGCGGCGCGCAGCGCGGCGGCGAGCTCGGGGCCGAGCCGGAGCACGGCGGCGGCGTCGATGCGGAGCTGCTCGCAGGCCTGCGCCGTCGTTTCGCGCGTGTCGTCGGTAACGTGCGCGGCGAGGAAGTCGCCGACCGCGCCGGCGATCTCGGGCGGCGTCAGCATCGACATGCCGCGGATCACGTACTGACGCAGCATGGGATCCATGGGGAGGATCCGCGCCTCCCAGCCGTCGCGGACGAACCGCCAGGCGGCGTGGCGCGAGGCCCGTCCGCCGAGGAGGCGCGACAGCACGAAGGCGCGGTCCTGTGGCCGCACGTCGTCGGTGAAGGTGAGCGCGAGCGTGCGCGCGACGAGCGCGGGATCCTCGAAGCCCGCGAGCGCGAGCAGGAAGCGCTCCTCCTCCTCGGGGTCGTCGGCGGCGCTTGCGCGCTTGCGGTCGAGGAAGCGCTCGTAGAGCGCGGCGTCGCCGTCGTGCGCGACGAGGTTCGCGACGATCGGCACGAGGTTCGGCTCGAGCGCGGCGCGGTCGGCGAGGTAGCGCTCGAGCCGGGCTCGCGCCTCGGCGAGGACCGCCGGGTCGCGCGCCAGATTGCCGAGCGCGCCGGTCACGACCGCGCGCTTCACGCGCACGTCGACGGGCTCGCCGGGACGGGGATCCCACCCGAGCGCGGCGAGCTCGGGGCCGAAGATCGTCTGGACGAGCGCGGTGAAGCTCGGCCGGTCGGCGTCGGCGAGCACGTTGGTGTCGAGCCAGGCGAGCCGCTGCGAGATGGCCTCCAGCACCGCGCGGTCCTGCTCGCCGGCGAAGCCGCGGACGAGCGTCACGAAGCCCGCGACCGTGCCGATGCCGGCCTTGACGAGCGTCCACTGGTTGCCGACGAGGCTCAGGCGTTCCTCGGGGGCGAGCCCCGTCGCGACCGCGCCGGCGAGGCGCGCGATCGCGGCGTCGTCGAGCGCGAAGCGGTAGAAGCCGGCGCCGCCGCCGTTCGGGAAGACCCAGCGCGCGCCGGCGAGCGCCACCTCGGTCTCGTCGCCGGCGAGCAGCACGCGCTCCTCGCGGATGCCGGTCGCGCCGCCAATCTTGAGCACGAGCGGCACCGGCCAGCGCTGCGCCGGCGCGACGCCGCTCATCTCGGGGTCGGAGAAGAAGCGGCGCTGCCGGAGACGGAGCGTCGCGCCCGTGGCGTCGAAGCGGCTCGCGATCTCGACGACCGGGTGGCCCGGCTCGCGGATCCAGGCGTTCGCGATCGCGGTCACATCGCGGCCCGACGCCTGGTCGAGCTCGCGCCAGAAGTCGTCGGCGGTCGCGTTCTTCTCGGCGTAGCGCCGGAGATAGCTCCGCACGCCGGCCCGGAACGCGTCGGCGCCGAGGAAGCGCTCGATCATGCGGACGACGCCCGCGCCCTTCCAGTAGGTGATGACGTCGAAGCGCTCGGCCGCCTGGCGGGCGTTCTCGACCTGGAAGGAGATGGGGTGCGTCGACACGAGCGCATCGAGGAGGAAGGGCCGGGAGAGGGTCGCGACGAAGTCGCGCCACATGCCCCACCCGGGGTTGAGCTCGGCGGTCGCCTTCCAGCCGACGAAGGTGGCGAACGACTCGTTCAGCCAGAGGTCGTTCCACCACGCCATCGTGACGAGATCGCCCCACCACATGTGCGTGAGCTCGTGCGCGGCGGTGTAGAAGATGTCCTTCAGCGTGTCGGTCGAGGCCTCGGCCGGATCGGCCGCGATCGCGGTCAGCCGATAGGTGATCGCGCCCGGGTTCTCCATGGCGCCGGCCTCGAAGTCGGCGAGCCCGATCGCGTCGATCTTGCCGTAGGGGTGGGGGATGCCGGTGTAGTCGGCGAGCCACTCGACGGCCTGGCGATGCGCGTCGCGCGCGTAGAGACCCTTGTCGGCGAGGCCGCGCGGCAGCCAGACGCGCACGGGCGTGCCGGCCGCCGCCTCGACGGGCGGGGTCGCCTCGAAGGGGCCGACGAGGAACGCCACGAGATACGACGAGATCGGCGGCGTCTCGGCGAAGCGCACGACCTTCCGGCCGGGCGCGCGCGGCTCTTCGGCGAGGACGGCGCCGTTCGCGATCGCCGCCGCGTCGGCGGGAACGTCGAGGGTGAGCGCGAAGCGCGCCTTGTACTCGGGCTCGTCGAAGCACGGGAACGCGCGGCGCGCGTCGGCGGCCTCGAACTGCGTCGCGGCATAGCGCTCGCCGTCCTTCACCGAGCGATAGAGCCCGCGGAGCTTCTCGACGATCTCGCCGGTGAAGGCGAGTCGGAGCGTCGCCGCGCCGGGTTCCACGGGGGCGGGGAAGCAGAGGCTCACCGCCTCCGCCTTCGGGTGGACGACGACCCGCGCCTCGGTCGGCAGGCCGGGCGCCCGGCCTTCGAGGCGGGCCGACGTCACGTCGAGATCGAGCGCGTGGAGGGTCACGACCGACGTCGCCGTCCGCACGTCGAGCTCGATCGCCACCGATCCGCGCTGGCGCCAATGCTCGAGGTCGAGCACCAGCCGCACGTCGTACCGGCGCGGCCAGACCTCGCGCGACAGCCGGAAGTTCACCCCCGGATCCGCGGGCACGCTCGTCGTCATGGCGGGGCACTGTTCCTGACGCTACGGCGCGCTGCAAGCGCGGCCCGCCCTGATACGGGTAGTCGCCGAGGATGGCCTGCCCGCTCTTCGGGACCGTGTGGTTTTCCGATCCGCGCACGATCCGCTGGGAACGGAGCGGCCACGTCGTCCAATACGCGGGCGGACGACGCCCGAACCCAGCGGCATGCGAAGACCAGCGACAGCGCGCTTCGGGCCTTGGCGATCTCCGAGACTCACTCCTCGACGGGCGGAAACATCCGTACGAAGTCGGCAAGGCGGCTCATCGGAATACCCTGGAACCGGCGCAGGCGGAGTAGATGGCGGTCACCGCTCACCACCACGTCGGCCTCGCCTTGGAGCGCACATTCGAGAATGCGGTTGTCCGGCTCATCGGTGAGGGCCGTCACCCGCATCTTCGGTTTGACGATCTCGGCGACACGGCTGACGAGCTTGAGCGCGCTGCGCACGTCGACTTCGGACTGGCCGAACTTCCCATGCAACTTCCGGGCGGTCTCGGTGAGGATCGCCAGCGAGGTGACGAGCTGGAAGTGCCGGCGACACGCCAGGCGGAGCGCATACTCGCCCTGGCTCGCGGGGACCACGAACGCCGAGATGAAGACGTTCGTGTCGAACACGACCCGCATCAACGGTCTTTGAAGACGATGCGCTCCACGTCCCGCTCGGTGAGCACGCGCAGCTTGCGTGCCTTGCGGCTCATCCGCGCTTGGAGGCGGAGCAGCTCGTCCTCGTCGAGCTTCGCTTTGTATGTCTCGACCATCTCGCGAAACAGCTCGCTCTTACTCTTGCGCTGGCGTGCCGCGAGCCGCTCGTACGCCACCGCGATCGACGGTGCCACCGAAAAGCCCAGGATGCGGGTCTTGCGCGCCATAGTACCCCTCTTGTGGTTTAACTGTGTTGAACCGTACGCGACTCTCGCCTCGCCCTCAAGGGCCAATAAGGACCTCGATGCGGACCCGGAGAAGCCGCGCAGAAACAGAGTCGAAAATTATCGCTCTACAGCTGCCGCGCCGGCACGCAGATCGTCTCCTGCTTCAGGCTGTCGAGCTGCTCGGTCCCGAAACGATTGGCGATCTCGATCTGATCCACGATCTTGGCATGCTTCGCCCCGCCCTTGGCGACCTTGATCTGGTAGCACATCATCATCGCAACGGGGTTGACGAAGGGCTCGGCCGGTATTCGTGCCGATGCCGCGAAGCAAATGCGCGTCGGCTTCTTCACGTCGTAGAGCCGAGCGGTCTCGAACTGGTCGGTGACCGTCACCTGAACCCCTTTGGGAAACGGCGTCGTCTTGCTGATTTTCGCCTTGTAGCAATCGAACATGTCGGCGGTGGCCGCCGGCGGCGCCGACGGCGTGCCGCTCAGGCTCTTGTTGCTCGGCACCAGCAGACGCTCGAGCTTCAGCCCCGTTACGGTCAACGACCCGAAGCGATCGACGACGCCGAAGGTGCCACGCCCAGCCACCGCGGGCGCCTTCACCTGATACGCTTCGTGATGCGTCAGCGAGTCGACGGTCCCATCGCCCGCGTCGCCTGGAAGGCAAAGCGTCTTCGTCTTCAGCACGTCGGCGCTCAGCTCGAACGTCTCACGCAACGCGAACCCTAAAACCGGCGAGAACTTGGCGGCGCCGGACGATGCCTTCATCTGGTAACAGAGAAAGTCGTCGAGGCAAGCATGCGGATCGTTGGAGCCTCCCGGGCACGCGGAGGGCGCTGCGCATGGGCACACGCCGGCGCAGAGGGATCCCGCAATGCGCGCGCACTGCTCGGTCCAGACGGTGCAACACGCGGGATCGAAGCCGCAAGCACAAAAGCCGCAATCGAGCTCGTTGAGGGGACACCCGGAGCTGGCGCTGCAGCAATCGTAGGTGGGCGGGGTGGCCGTGGGGGTCGGTGCCGTGGACGTCGGCGTGGGTGTTGGGGTTGGGTCGGGCGCGACTTCATAGCGCACTACCGCGAAGTCACTCCGGCTCCCGCCGACGGAAGAGCCGGCCACCACCAATTTGTCATCGCTCTGCACGACAATGGCGAGGGCGATATCGCCCACCAAGACGTTCCTTAGCGTCGTGGTGACCTTACCTCCGGTCCCAAACGTGCCGTCCAGCGTCCCGTCGCTATTGTAGCGTACGACGGCGAAGCGGGGGTTGCTGCCGTCGGCAGAATAACCCGCCGCTACCAGCTTGCCGTCGTTCTGGGCCATGAGAGCATGAGCACGGTCGTAGTTGCTCCCCACAGGCGTCGTGACGATGCCCCCGGTCCCGAACGTGCCGTCGAGCGTCCCGTCGGTGTTGTAACGCACTAACGCGAGATCATCGTTACTTCCGTTGTAGGAAGCTCCGGCCACGACCAACTTGCCGTCGCCTTGCACCACAAGGGCGGCGGAATCAGCGGTCACGCTCGCCCCAACGGGTGTCGTGACGATGCCTCCGCTCCCGAACGTGCCGTCGAGCGTCCCGTCGCTGTTATAGCGCACGACTGCGAAGGCCAAGCTGCTCCCGGTCGACGAATAGCCAGCCGCCACTAGCTTGCCATCACTTTGTACGACCAGGGCAGAAGCGCTGTCGTCCAAGGTACCCACCGGGGTTGTGACCTGGCCCCCGCTTCCGAACGTGCCGTCCAGGGTCCCATCGCTGTTGTAGCGCACCACGGCGAAGTCGTTGTTGCTGCCGTTGTAGAAATAGCCGGCGCGGTGCGTCCGCCGTTGCCTGAGCCGGAGCGTACTCATCGGCTGAGTAAATTTACTCAGTCATTGAGTAATCTTGGCCGGTCGCCCCTGCCACCGCGACGCTGGTGGTCATGGCCTTCACCCGCGTACTGGTCGACGAGCTGGCCGCGGCGTGCCGGCGGCGTACACCTCTGCTGCAGGTGATCGTGGGGCCGCGCACAGTCGGCAAGACCACCGCGGCGGAGCAGCGCGGCAGCAGTCCGAAGCTCGTGCTCTGGAACAATGCGCTCGTGAATGCGCTGTCGCTGCGCTCGTTTTCCCAGGCGATCGGCGACGGCGGCTGGTGGGGCCGGCTGGTCGAGAACGCGGTCGGCGCGCATCTGCTGAACGGTCTGCCGGGGCCGGATTGGAGCGTGACGTACTGGCGCGACGGCGACGCCGAGGTCGACTTCGTCGTGGCCCATGGCACGCGCGTGTGGGCGCTGGAGGTCAAGAGCGGCCGCCCGGGCAAGGTCAGCGGCCTGCAGGCCTTCCGGAAGCGCTATCCCAAGGCGACCGTCTGGCTGATCGGCGCGGGCGGTCTCGGGCTCGAAGACTTCTTCGGCCAGCCGGCCACGCATTGGTTTCGCCGCCTCGTTTTTCGCGCTGACATCCCGGGTCGCGTGGCGCTTGTTGGCGGACGCGAAAGGGCGCGGAAATTTCGACGCGGTGCGCTCGGCCGTCGTGAGTTGCTAGCCTTCGGGCCCGGGCCGCGCTAACTTCCGCGACCTATGAAAACTTTCCAGAAGACGTTCCTTTCCGCCGTGCTGATCGTCTCCGTGGCCGCCTGCCAGAACCAAGCGGGCGGCGACAAAGCCGCCGGCGACGGCCAGACCGCCAAGACCGAGGCCAAAGGCGCCGCACCCACGCTCGAGATGTACGTGATGTCCCAGTGCCCGTACGGGGTGCAGGTGGTGAACGCGGTCGCGCCCGTGAAGCAGCAGCTCGGCGACGGTCTGAACCTCAAGATCGGCTACATCGGCAACGGCGCCGCCGGAAACTTCCAGTCGCTGCACGGTCCGGCCGAGGTGAAGGGCGACATCGCGCAGCTCTGCGCCGCCAAGCAGGCGCCGAAGAAGTACCTCGACCTGATCGTCTGCCAGAACAAGAACCCGCGCGCCGTCGACACCAACTGGAAGGATTGCGCGGGCCAGGCGGGCATCGACGCGGCGGCGCTCGAGACCTGCGTGAACGGCGACGAGGGGCAGCAGCTCCTCGCGGCGTCGTTCGCCGAGGCGCAGCAGAAGGGCGCGCAGGGCTCGCCCACCATGGTCCTCGACGGCAAGCCCTACGACGGCGGCCGCAAGACCCGCGACTTCCTGAAGGCGGCGTGCAACGCGACCACCGGAGATCAGCCCGAGGCTTGCAAGAACATCCCCGTGCCGCCCGCCGTGCACGCGATCTTCTTCTCGGACAGGCGCTGTGCCGAGTGCAACATCGCGCCGCTCGAGCCGCGCATCAAGAACGAGCTCGGCGGCCTCCAGGTCCAGCACGTCGACTACATGAGCGAGGACGGCAAGAAGCTCTACCAGGAGCTTCGCGGCCTCGACCCGAACTTCAAGGTGCTGCCCGCGATCCTCGTCGATGCCGACGAGGTCGTGAAGGATGCCGAGGGCTACACGGCGCTCCAGGGCTATATGCAGCCGCTCGGCAAGTGGCGGACGCTCCGCCTCGACGCCAAGTTCGATCCGACCGCCGAGATCTGCGACAACGGCGGCCTCGACGACGACGGCGACGGCAAGGCCGACTGCGCCGACGACCAGTGCACGGATGCCAAGGCGTGTCGCCAGGCGAAGCCGCGCACGCTCGACCTGTTCGTGATGTCGCAGTGTCCGTACGGCGCGCAGGCGATGGTCGCGGCGAACGACGTCGTACAGCACTTCGGCAAGGACATCACCTTGAACGTGCACTTCATCGGTCAGATGGAGGGCGACAAGCTCACGTCGATGCACGGGCAGGCCGAGGTCGACGAGGATCTCCGCGAGATCTGCGCCGCGGCGAAGTACCCGAAGGACCACCAGTTCGCGAAGTACCTGGCGTGCCGCAGCAAGGACTACCGCAATCCGGGCTGGCAGCCGTGCGCGAAGGAAGCCGGCATGGACGAGAAGGTCATCCAGAAGTGCTTCGAGGGCGAAGGCAAGGACCTCCTGAAGAAGTCCTTCCAGTTCGCCGAGAGCCTGAAGATCGGCGCGAGCCCGACCTTCCTCTCGAACAACCGCCGGGAGTTCAACGCGGTCGACGCGGCGAGCCTGCAGAAGCAGTTCTGCGCCGACAATCCCGACGTGAAGGGCTGCGCGCAGCCGATCGGCGCGAAGCAGGGCTGACCCGGAGCGCGAGGACCGCGGATCGATGCCGCGGTCCTCTCACGAGGCGAAATCCATCTCCCGAACGTCGCTCGCCACGCGCAGCGGCGCGGCGGTGGCGCGCTTCACGTCGTCGACGCTGATGCCCGGCGCGATCTCGCGCAGCAGGAAGCCGTCGGCGTCGACGTCGATGTAGGCGAGGTCGGTGACGATGGCCTGCACGCACCCGAGCGCCGTCGCGGGATACGCGAGCCGCTCGACGAGCTTGGAGCGTCCCCCGCGCTCGCAGTGGTAGCAGATGGCGATGACGCGGGCGCCGCCCGCGGCGAGATCCATCGCCCCGCCGATGCCGCCGCTGCTGCCCTCGCCGGTCGTCCAGTTGGCGAGGTCGCCGTTCTGCGCCACCTCGAAGGCGCCGAGCACGACGGTGGTGACGCGGCCGGTGCGCGCCATGGCGAACGACACGTTGGAATCGAAGTACGCGGCGCCCGGGAGCTGCGTGATGAACTGGCCGCTCGCGTTGTAGAGGTCGAGGTCTTCCTCGCCCTCGGCGGGGAACGGTCCGTAGCCGAGGATGCCGTTCTCGGAGTGCAGGGTCACGTCGCGGCCGGCGATGAAGTTCGACACCATCGTCGGGAGGCCGATCCCCAGGTTCACGTACTCACCGTCGCGCAGCAGCGTGGCGGCCTTCAACGCCATGAGCTCGGGCGGGAGGCCGGTGGCTTCGCCGTCGCGGAGCGCGCGGCCCTCGGTCGCGACCGTGCGTCCCGCGCCCATCAGGATCTGGCGGAGCACGCCGATGTCGAGCTGAAGCGTCGTCTTCACGATGCGGTCGACGAAGACTCCCGGCGTCACCACCGCTTCCGGATCGAGCCCGCCGACGCCCACGATCTCCTTCACTTCGGCGATGGTGGTCGCGGCCGCGGTGGCCATCGCCGGCGCGAAGTTCCGCATGCCGCGGCGATAGGTGAGGTTGCCCGCGCCGTCCGCTCGATGCGCCTGCAAGAGCGCGAAGTCGCCGCGGATGGCGCGCTCGAAGAGGTAGCGGCGCCCGTCGATTTCGCGCTCCTCTTTGCCGTGCGCTGCGACGGTGCCGACGCCGGTCGGCGTGTAGAAGCCCGCCAGACCCGCCCCGCCAGCGCGAATGCGCTCGATCAGGGTGCCCTGCGGCACCATCTCGAGCTCGATCTCCCCCCCGCGCACCTGCTCCGCGATCGCCGTGGGGATGGCGGGCGAGGCGAGGTAGCTGCACACCAGCCGGCGGATCTGCTTCTTGTCGGCCAGCACGTTGAGCGACGTCGGTCCCCCGGCCGGCGTGTTGCAGACGACCGTCAAGTCCCGCACGCCGCGCTCGGCGAGCGCCAGCAGGCAGTCGGTCGGCCAGGCCTGCGGCGGGCCGAAGCTGTGCACCAGGAGCGTCGCGCCGTCCGTGATGTCCGCCACCGCCGCGTGGGCGCTTTCGCAGATCCGTGTCGTGGGCATGCCTACCTCTACGGCTTGGGGATGAGGCGCGATCGCTTGAGCACGCGATCGCGGGTGACGAGCGGGACCCGGTGGACGATGCTGGTGGCCCCGATGATCTCATCGGCCGGATCGCTGCGCACGTCGAGCCGCGTGCTCGTCCGGGCGATCTCGCGGGTGAGCGGCCACACGTGCACGCGGGCGAGGGCCCGCACGACATCCGCGTCATCGAGGTCGACCTCGATGCGTCCGAGCTGAGCGAGCTTGGCGATCTCCCAGAACACGATCGCGGAGACACTCCACTGATCGTTTCGCAGCAGACGCGTCTCCGCCGTCGAAAGCCGGCCGGCAACGGCATGCAGCAGGACGTGGGTGTCAAGATTCAGCATGCCAGCGGATACCGGTCGACATGATGTCACCTTTGATCTTGAGCTTCCCCCGCAATGCCCCGATCAAGCTGGCGGAATCGGCGGTGAGTGGAACGAGCTTCGCCACCGGCTTCCCTCGCTTGGTGATCACGATTCCCTCCGGACCGACCTCTTCCAGCAAGGCGAGGCACTGCTCCTTGAACTTGGCGGCCGCGATGTGGCGCATGGTCACGTTCTATAGCTGGTCATCTGAGATGTCCAGATGGCGTGCGGTGGCCGGCGGCGGCCTCGATGGGGGGCGAAGGTCGGGTCGCGGCTCAGAGCCCGGAGAGGACGTCGCCGGCGTGGGTCGCGGGCGTCACGTCCCCGAAGACCTTGCGGACCTTGCCGTCCGGGCCGACGAGGTACGAGATGCGGCTCGGGACCGGCTGCAGGCTCACCCAGACCGCGCCGACCTGCGTCGCGAGCGTCTTGTCCGTGTCGGACAGCAGCCGGAACGGGAAGCCCTCCGCCTTCACGAACGCGGCGTTCGCCTCGGGGTCGTCGAACGAGACGCCGAGGATCTCGATGCCGCGCGCCCGGAAATCCTCGAAGCGGTCACGGAGCCCGCGGCCTTCGGTGGTGCACCCGGGGGTCTGCGCCTTCGGGTAGAACCACAGCAAGTAGGTTTTCCCGGCGAGCGACTGCGACGTGACGACGGCGCCGGTGTGGTCGCGGAGCGACCACACCGGGAACGGATCCCCCGGCTCGAGGAGCGGGCTCGCGAGGGGCGAGGCGGGAATGCCGAGCGTGACGGCGAGCGCGACGACGGCGGCGAGGAGCGCGGGCACGAGGCTCTCATGGCCGCGCTCCCGTGCGCGGTCCATCTCGTCGAGGTCGTGGGCGACGGTTGGGCTCAATTCGCCTTGTCCTTGAACTGCCCGGTGTCGCTGCGAGCCGCCGGGGCGCCGTAGCCCTGGGTCCAGCACGCGCCCGTCGACGCGTGCAGCTGCACGACCACCGCCGGATCCTGCGCCAGGGGCAAGGCGGGAACGGCGAGATGGATGCCGCGCGCCTTCAGCTGGATCTGCGGCTTGCCGGCGACGCCGGATCGGACCGTCATCTGGGTCACGCCGTCGGGCGTGGCATCCTTGTCGGCGTACTTGAACGTGCCGCCGCCGCCGCTCGTCTTCCAGCATGCCTTGCCGCGGCACGTGCCGCCGCCCGGGACGCGCAGGTGCGCCGCGAGCGACGAGACGCCGCTCGTCTGCGCGTACACGCAGAGGTCGTAGCGGGCCGTGCTGGCGAGCGGGTTCCCGACCTCCGCGGCCGTCGTCGCGTCCCCCTTCTTCCACTGCCAGGCGAGCTGATTGCCGGCGTCGGGCGCCCCGGCGAGCGTGCGGTCCTTGATCTGGAGCTGCCCGCCGAGCGCGCTCGTGCAGTCGGACGCCGGTTCGGTGGCGCCGCCGCAGGCACCGGTCGTGCAGGCGTCGCCGGTCGTGCAGGGGTTCGCGTCGTCACAGGGCAAGCCGTTCGCCTCGAGCTGGCAGGCCGCGTCGCAGCAATCGCCGCCGCTCGTGCCGCCGTCGTCGCATTGCTCGCCGGCCGTCGTGATGCCGTTGCCGCAGCCGGTCGGCGTGCAATTCGAGTCGCAGCCGTCGCCGTCGACGAGATTCGCGTCGTCGCAGAGCTCGGGCGGCTCCGTCGAGCCGTTGCCGCAGGTCGTCGCCTCGTCGGCGCCGCAGTCGACGCGGGGTCCGTTCTTGCGCGCGGCGCCGTCGAGATCGGTCTCGCCGACGGCGGGCACGTACGACGGATCGCCGGCGTCGATCGCCGGAGATCCCGCGCCGAGGTGGAAGTCGCCGCTCGCGGGCGCCGCGAGGAGCGGGTCCGCGAAGAGCGAGCCCGCGTCCTGACCGGTTCCCGCCCGGTACGCGGCGAAGCCGACGTACTCGGTCGCGTTCCACGAGAAGCGTGCGGCGGCCGGACCCGCGTCGGTCCACCAGACGTTGTCGTCGAGGACCGTGTTCACGTTGCCGTACTCGGAGACCACGAGCTTGTTCTGGCCGGTCGCGTAGACGACGTTGCTCCGCACGACGTTGTCCTCGGCGTACTGGATCCAGAGCTCGCCGAAGCCCGCGCCGAGCGTGTCGTTCTTGTAGAGCGTGTTGCCGGTGAAGCGGCAGTCGGCGACGCGGCCCGTGTATGCGGCGTAGCCGCCGAAGCCGAGGCCCGCCTTGTCGTTGCCGTGGATGACGTTGTTGCGAACGACGATGCCCGAGGTCACGGTGCCGCCGTTCTCGGCGCCGATCTCCATGCCGACGTCGCACTCGGTCACGAGGTTGTTCTCGATCACGACGTCGCGCCCGCCGTCGACGTAGATGCCGGCCGCGAAGCCGCCGCCGTAGCTCGAGCGCGCCCGCGCCACCCGATTGCCGCGGATGACGCCGTTCCGGCAGACCTTCGCCGGGTCGGGCTGGATGTCGGTCTCGCCGCCGATGCAGTCGATGCCGATGTTGTCGACGTCGTGGACGAAGTTGTCGCTCACGACGAAGCCGTCGACGTTGCCGTTCAGCGTGAGGGCCTCGCTGGTCGCGGGCTCGCAGTCCCAGATCTCGTTGCCGTCGATCACGAGGTCCGAGATCGGCGTCGGCTCGGTCGCGTAGACGGTGATGCCCATGGCGTTCTGGCCCCGCATGTCGTGGATGCGGTTGTCACGGATCTCGAGGTGCGAACCGGAGCCGAGGATGCGGACGCCCGAGCCGTCGGTGACGCCCGGATTGTTCCGGATCTCGAAGCCGACGACCTTCAGGTACGACCGCGAGTCGAGGAGGACCATGCTCTGGTCGCCCGCGACGCCGGTCCCGTCGAGGATGGGGGTCTCGTCCGGGGCGGCGGTGAGCGTGATGAAGCCGTCGACGGCGTTGCCGCTCCGCGGGAAGACGAGGCGCTCGAAGTAGGGCGTCGGCTTCTCGTGCACGACGACGGTGTCGCCCGCCTGCGCGGCGTCGAGCGCGTCCTGGATGACGGTGAAGTCTCCGCCCGAGGGCGCGACGGTGTAGATCGCGGCGCCGGCGACGTGGGGGCAGACCAGCGCGAGGACGAGCGGGAGGAGGCCGGCACGCATGAGGACCATCATAGGCCGGCGGCTCGACGCGACGCTACCGGCAACGAGGAGGGCGAGCGCGCCGCCAGAGGGTATGGCGCCGGCCCGGACCCTGGCGCAACGCCGATTCCCGCAGCACAATGGCCGCATGCCGACGACGATCCCGCGCCTCGGGCTCGGAACGTGGCGCATGGGCGAGGACGCGTTCCAGCGCGCGCACGAGGTCGCGGCGCTGCGCCTCGGACTCGACCTCGGCCTCGGCCTCATCGACACCGCGGAGATGTACGGCGAGGGCGGCGCGGAGGAGGTGGTCGGCGAGGCGATCGCCGGCCGGCGCGACGACGTCTACCTCGTGAGCAAGATCTATCCGCAGAACGCCACGCGCCGCGGGACGGCGGCGGCGTGCGAGCGCAGCTTGAAGCGCCTGCGTACCGACCGGCTCGACCTCTACCTCCTGCACTGGCGTGGCGGCACGCCGCTCGCGGAGGTCGTCGAGCAGCTCGAAGCCCTCGTGCGGGCCGGAAAGATCGTGCGGTGGGGCGTCAGCAACTTCGACGTCGACGACATGGACGAGCTCCGGGCCGCCGGAGGCACGCGCGCGGGCGCGAATCAGGTCCTGTACAACCTGGCGCGCCGCGAGGCCGACTGGGGGCTCCTGCCGTGGTGCCGGCGACATCGCATTCCGGTGATGGCGTACACGCCGTTCGGCGGCGGGGTCCTGAAGCATCGCGTGGTGCGGGCGATCGCCGACGCGCACGGCGCCGCACCCGCGGCCGTCGCGCTCGCGTGGGTGCTCGATCAGCGCGGCGTCGTCACGATCCCGAAGGCGTCGCGGCCCGCGCACGTGCGCGAGAATCGCGCCGCGCTCGATCTCGCGCTCAGCGCGGCCGATCGCGAGCAACTGGCGCGCGCGTTTCCCGCTCCGGAGGGGCCGGTCGCGCTCCGGACCGCGTGACCCCGTCCGCGGCGCGCCGCGTCGTCGCGACGGGACGCGGAGTTGCGCCTTCGCGCAGCCGGCCGCGTTGACTCGCGCGCGCACCCTGGACTAACCCGGTGGCTCCCGCCGATGCGCTTCCCCGGCGCTGCCGTGACTCTCCGGGCGGGCGATGCCTTCGATGCGCTGCCTCCCGGTCGTCACTGCCGTCCTCTCGCTCGCGCTCGCCGCCGCTGCCGGCGACGTCGAGGCGTCGATCCAGGGCAAGGGGCGTTCGCGCTCCGCGGCGACCGTCGTGCGGCGGACGCCGCCGCCGCGCCCGCCTGCCGTCTTCCCGCGCGTCGTCCGGGAGGACTTCGTGCGGCGGCTCGCGGAGAAGGTGCCGCCGATCGCGGTGCTCGAGCCGGTCCCCGACTATCGGCCGCAGTGCTGCTTCGCGGGAACGGCCGCGAGCACGTGCCGGAGCGACGACGCGAACGCGATGTGCTGGCAGGATGCCGGCGACGGCTGCGGCCCGCGCGAGCTCGAGGACGGCCTCGTCGCGTACTGGCCCGAGGAGGCGCCGGTCGCCGGCGCCTCGCCGCGGTGGGGGGAGGTCACGCGCGAGGACCAACACCGCGCGATCCGCGAGATCCTGCGCGTCCTCGCGGAGCGCCAGCCCGCGAAGCCGGTCGGCCTCGTCGCCTTCGCCGTCGGCTACGTCGAGTCCGGCTTCAACCCGACCGCCGAGCATCCGAGGACGAAGGCCTGCGGGCTCTATCAGTTCCTGCGCGGGACGTGGCGCGACTACGCGCGCGCCGACGTCGCCGACGATCCCGACGCGTGCCGCGACCCGCGCGAGAACGCCGCAACGGGTCTTGCGTTCCTGACCCATCTCTACGACACGCACCTGGGGACGATCGTCGAGCAGACGCCGTCGTGGGACACGCTGAGCGAATGGGACCGCCTGACCGCGATATTCGTCGGGCTCTACTCGCTGCACAACTACGGTCCGAACGATCCGCGCTGGCTCGACGAGGAGAACGGCGCGCGCCAGATCGCGCTCGCGCACGTCGGCGTGTTGAAGGAGTTCTACGAGGGCATCGCGGGCGAGCTCCGGCGCGGCGCCGCGCCGGCGCGCGCGGCGAAGCGCCGGCGTTGAGGACGTTGCGCGTCCGACGGCGGGATGGCGCCGCGGGCCTGGTGCGACACGCGGGTCAGCTGCCGAGCGCGACGCCGACCGCGCCGGCACCTACGATCAGCGCCGGCTCGGAGACGCCCTTCACGCGCACCAGGAGGGCGAGGGCGACGAGCGCGATCGCCGCCGTCGGGAGGTCGTAGACCGCGCGCCGTCCGAGGACGAACGCCGCCCCCGCGATGGCGCCCGCGGCGGCGGCCGTCACCCCCTCCACGAAGGCGCGCACGCGTGGGTCGTGCACCGAGCGCCGGAAGTAGCGCGCGGGGATCACGACCATGACGTAGCAGGGGAGGAAGACCCCGATGGCGGCCACGGTCGCGCCGAGCGGCCCCGCGACCAGATATCCGATGAAGGCGACCGTGATCACGACCGGCCCCGGGGTGATCATCGCGACCGCCACCGCGTCGAGGAACTGGCGCTCGGTCAGCCACGAGAGCTCGTGCACGACGGTGCCGTGCAGGAAGGGCACGATCGCGAGCCCGCTGCCGAACACGAAGGCGCCCGCCTCGGTGAAGCAGTAGGCGATGCGCCAGAGCGTCGACGCGTCGGCCACGCCGTGCAGACCCGTGAAGAGCCACGGCGCCACGACCAGCGCGGCGTGCGGCGTCTTCGGCAGCGCGCTCTTCGCCACGAGCGCGGCCACCCCGCAGAGCACGAAGAGCCAGAGCAGCTCGGATTCGGTCCATGCCGTCACCCCGGCGCTCACCGCGAAGATCGCCCACAGCAGGCGATCGCCGGCCAGCGTGCTCTTCGCGAGCTTGTAGGCGCTGCGGCCGATGATCGCGATGACGGCCGCGCCGATGCCGTAGAAGGCGCCCTGCATCCACGCGAGGCCTCCGTACGCGACGTAGGCCGCCGAGAGCGCGAGCACCATGAGGAAGGAGGGGAGGACGAACGCGAAGGCGACCAGCGTGGCGCCTCGCACGCCGTGGCCGAGCCAGCCGAGATAGATCGCGAGCTGCGCGGCGAGGGGACCCGGCGCCAGCTGGGCGAGGGCGAGTCCCTCCTTGTAGTCGGCGAGCGCGATCCAGCGGCGCGTTTCGACGAGATCGCGCTGCATGTAGCCGACGAGCGCGATCGGCCCGCCGAAGCCGGTCGTGCCGAGGCGCAGGAAATAGGCGGCGAGGTCGCGGAGCGCGTACGGCGCGAGCGCGGCCGAGCGCTCCGAGGCGGCGGGCGTCACGTATGCGACGAGCGGCTACGCCGCGCGCTCGAGGACGGTGTCGATCATCGCCTGCACGATCGCGCCGACGTCGCCGTTCTTCGGCGTGAAGACGTGCCGGCAGCCGAGCTCGCGGAGCAACGGTTGATCGGTCTCCGGGATGATGCCGCCGATCACGATCGGGATGTCGCCGCCGCCGGACTCGCGGAGGCCGCGCTGCACCTCGCGGGCGATCCAGAGGTGCGAGCCCGAGAGGCTCGAGATGCCGATGAGGTCGACGTCCTCCTGGATCGCCGTCGCGACGATCATGGCGGGCGTCTGCTTCAAGCCCGTGTAGACGACCTCCATGCCGGCCTCGCGGCACGCGAAGGCCAGGAGCTTCACGGCGTTCACGTGGCCGTCGAGCCCCGACTTGGCGAGCAGCACGCGCATGCGCTTCGGCGCGCGCGGGATGCGGAGCGGCGGCGCGTCCTTGATCTCCGAGCCGAGCGGTGCCTGGTAGCGCTGGCCGAGCGCCTCTTCGAGCGCCTGCGTCCACTCGCCGGTCGTACCGCCCGCCCTGGCGAGCTGGATCGACGGCGGCACCAGGTTCTCGCCGGCGATCGCCGCCTTCTCGAGCTCCGCGAGCGCGCGCGCGACGGCGCCGGCGTCGCGCGTCTCCTTCCACCGCTTCACGTCGGCGACGCGCTGCGCGATCGTCTCGGGCGTCACGGCGTCTTCGGCGCGCGTGCGGGCGCCGCCGCGGAGCGCGCCGACCTCGCCGGGGAACGCGTTCACGCCGACGACGAGCTTCTCCTTGCTCTCGATCTGCTGCCGCCACTTCACGAGCGACGACGTGAGCCGCAGCGCGATCCACGGAATGCAGCCGGCGTAGCCGATCTTCTCCATCTCGGCGATGACCGTGCGGGCCTCGTCCTTGATCTCCCCGGTCGCCTTCTCGATCACCTTCGAGCCCTCGAAGATGTCGGGGTAGTCGGCGACGCCGGTCTCGTACATCAGCACCTGCTGCGTGCGGAGCGCCAGGATCTGCTCGCTCGGGTCGGGGAGGCCGAGCGCCTCGCGAAAGCCGGGGAGCTGGAGCGCGCCGACCCGCGCCGAGGCCGACAGCACGACCGGCAGCGACTGGTAGGCGATGCGGATGATGTTCACCTCGGGCTGCTGCTCGGTGAGCGTGAGCGAGCGCACCTGGCAGCCGGCCCGCCACTTGGCCGCGACCCCGTAGCGTTCCCGGCAGATCTCGGTCCAGAGCTGGCTGTAGGCGCGCACCTTGGCGATCTCGGGCACGAGCTCGATGCCGGAGTTGATGAAGAAGCTGATGCGGTCGACCACGCCGGCGAAGGCTTCTTTCGAGAGCGCCGGCCGGATCGCCTCGAGGATCAGGATCGCGTTGCCGAGCGCGTAACCGACCTCCTCGGCGGGCGACGCTCCCGACTCCATGTAGTGGTACCCGCAGCTGTTCATCGGGTTCCAGAGCGGCGACTCGGCGGCCGCGAACTTGATGAGGTCGGTCGAGAGGCGGAGCGAGACCGTCGGGTCGAACACCGAGGTGCCGCGCGCCACGAACTCCTTCAGGAGATCGTTCTGGGTGGTGCCGCGGAGCTGCGCTCGCGGCACGCCGTGCTTGTCGGCGACCGCGACGTAGAGCGCGTACAGCCAGACGGCCGTCGCGTTGATCGTCATCGAGGTGTTGATGGCGCCGAGGTCGATCTCGCGGAAGAGCGTTTCCATGTCGCCGACGTGGGAGATCGACACGCCGGTGCCGCCGATCTCGCCCTCGGACATCGGGTGGTCGGCGTCGTAGCCGTTCTGGGTCGGGAGGTCGAAGGCGACCGAGAGGCCGCGCTGCCCCTGGGCGAGGTTCTCGCGATAGCGGCGGTTCGACTGCTCGGCGTCGCCGAAGCCGGCGTAGGTGCGAATGATCCAGGGGGTGCGCATCTCCGGCTTGCTCATGAGGAAACCTCCGCGGGGCGGGATTCTGGCGCGGGCCCCCGACCCGCGCAAGCGACGGACGACGCGTCCTGCGGCGCGCCGCGTACGCGGGCGCGCCAGGGCCGTCAGTTGCTGCGCGCCGTCCGCGTGAGGATCGCCGCGACGGCGGCGAGGCGGCGCGCCGCCCGGCGCTCGATGCGGGCATCGCCGGCGCGCCGCGCGTGCGCGAGTGCGGCCCGCGCGTGCGCCTCGGCCGCGCGCGCGTCCGCCGCGACGGCCGAGGCGCCGAGCGCGGCCTCGGCGGCGACCCGATGGCCGGCGCGCGCGTAGAGACCGCGGGGTTCGCCGAGGAGCGCCGCGGCCGCGCCGTAGTCCGCCCCAGCGCGGGCGGCGTCGCCGCGCGTCCGGGCCGCCCGCGCCGACCGCAGCAGCCGGCGCGCCCGCGCGAGCGTCGCGGCGTCGAGGGGCGCGTTCCCGGCGGACGCCGCACCGTCGTCGAGGCCGAGGGCGGCGCGCTCCGGCGACGGCACGACGCGCGCGTTCTTCGCATCCTCGTAGGTGGCGAGCGCGTCGCGATACGCGGTGTCGATCGCGTCGAAGGGCGGTGCGCCCGCCGCCGAGAGGACGGCATCGGCCGTCACGACGCCGAGCGGGCTCGCGACGTCGAAGGGCGCCGCCGCGCTCGCGGCGTCCGCGCCTTCGTTCGCGGCGACGAAGACGCTCGCGCCGGCCGTGAGGAGCGGCCGCGCGCCCCCGAAGAAGTTGCCGACGACGTTGCCGCGCGCGCCGCCGCGCAACTGCGTGCCGTTCTCGACGTAGCCGCGCACCACGTTGCCGCGCACGTCGGCGAGCGCGCCGCCGTCGACCGCCGCGCCGTCGATCGACGGATTCCGCCGCAGGTTCTTGTCCCAGACGTTGCCGTGCGCCGCGAGCCGGGTGACCCCGTACTTCACGAGCGCGCCGCCGCCGCACCACGTCTTGGCGCACGGGCCGCCGTTCGCCGCCAGGTAGTTCCACGAGAGCGTCACGTCGGTCACGAGCGCGCCGTCGCCGCCGGTCACGTCGATGCCGCCGTCGCCGCTGTTGGTGACCGAGCAGTGGTCGACCACGATGCGTCCGAACGCCGCTCCGCGCTTCGCCGCGATCTGGATCCCGTCGTTCACGGCGTTCCGGATGCGGAGCCCGCGCACGACGACGTTGCCCTGATGGATCTCGAGGACGCCGCCGCCGGGGCCGAGCCGGTCGCCCCAGAGCGTGATGCCGGGGGCGGGCGCGGTGAGGCCGTCGATCGTCGAGTCGCCCGGCACGCTGAGCTCGGCGAGGAGCACGATGTCGCCGCCGACGGCGAAGTCGATCCGGCCGCCGCCGAGCCGACCGGCCGCCTCGAGCGCGCTCCTGAGGCTTCCGAGGCCGCTGTCGGCGAGCGACGTGACCGTGAAGCGCGCCCGGCCTTCGCCGCCCGTCGCCGCGCCGCCGAAGCCGCTGTAGCTCCCGCGGAGCGCCCGCTCCGCGTCGTCGGCGCCGGGCGTGAAGACATCGACGACGTGGTCCGGGGCGCTGCCGTCGGCGGCGGCGCCGGCGGGCGGTACGGCGCTCACGGCGTACGCGAGCGCGAGCGCGGCACACGACCGCGCGAGTCTGGCAACGAGCCGCTCCATCCGGGGAGGCGAGGAGCAACGCAGATGCCAGCCGGCCGCCCGTGCGCGGCCGCGACCTCAGCGCCGGAGCGCGGTGGAACGTCCGTCGCGGCGCGTGGCGACGACGCGAACGCGCCGCCCACGCGCCACGCGAGATGTCATGGCGCGCAGGTCGACGGAACGCTCGGCATGTCGAGGGCCGTGCGCTTGTAGGACCACTTGCAGGTGCCCGCCTCGGTGTCCGTGAAGGTGCCGGGATCCGAGAAGATCGAGGCGCCCTTGAAGGTCCCCTTGAGCTCGCCGGGTTTCGCCTTGACGCTCATGCGTCCGAGCTCGTCGAAGTCCGGATCGTCGCCCACGCGGTCGTTGGTCTTGCAGTAGAGGATCGCGAGCTCGCCCTTCGCGTCGGGCTTCTTGGCGTCGGGGACGAAGGTTCCGATGTAGGCGTTGGTGCCGGTGCCGTAGTCGAGGACGATCCCGAGCGCGCTCCCGTTCTGCACGACGCGCATGATCGGCGTCAGGGTGACCTTGCGCTTCACGCCTCCGGCGAGCGACTTGCACTTGACCACGCCGGTCCAGGTGCCGCTCAGATCCAGCGGAGGGATGCCGCCGGCGTGCGCGCGCCCCGCGGCGAGCCCGATGGCCACGGCGAGCGCGCCGGTGACGAGGACGAGGCGGTGAAACGGCGTCATCGGGGACCTCCGGTCTCCATCATTTCGCCGGGGCATTCGGTCGGGAGCCCGGCGTCGTTCGTGTCGATGCGCTTCCAGGACCATTTGCAGGTGCCGTGGGTGCCGCCGTCCGAGTAGAAGGAGAGGCCCTTGAGCGAGGCCTTCACCTTGCCGGGCTTGGCGGACGCGCTCATGCGCCCGATCTCGTCGGGGGTGGTGATCCCGAGCTGGTTGTCGGTGCCGCAGCGGATGAGCGCGGTCTCGCCTTTCCGCTCGGGCTTCTTCGCGTCGGGGTTGGCGAGGCCCGCGTACAGGCGGCTGCCGAGGCCGAAGTCCAGCTCGACGCCCATGCTCTGCCCGAACTGGGAGATCCGCATGGTCGGCGTGAGCACGACCTTCTCCTGTACGCCGGCGACGAATGCCTTGCAGGTGATCTTGCCCGCCCACGTGCCGTTCAGGTCGTAGGCGAGGAAGGCCGCCCGCGCGGGGGCGGGCGAGCCGGCGAGCACGCCGAGCGTGGCGAATACGATGATGCGGGACGAGCGGACGAAGCGCACGGTGGTCTCCTTTGCCCGGCGCCTTATTGCGCCGACCGGCGGAAGGTCAAGCACGCGGCGGGCGCCGTGTCGTCGGGTGTCGTCGCAGCCGGGAGTGGTCCGGCGCCCCGCCGATCGGCGCGCTCGCCTTGCGGTAGCCGAGCACGCCGACGAGCGCGCGATCGTAGAACGCCTCCGCCGCCGCGAGATCGCGGACGGTCACGTAGACGTGATCGATGCCGAGGACCTCGACGGGCACGGCGCGCGCACGCTCCTAGACGACGGGCGCCGTTGCGGTCGGGGTCGTGGGGGGCGGAGGCGGGGGCGTGTAGCTCGAGCGCGTGATCGCGGCGGGCGCCTCCGGCGTCATCTGCGACACCGCGACCAGCATGCCGCCGACGACCGCCTCGAACGTCGCCAAGAGCCAGCCCCACCAGCCGGGGCTGCCGTCGATCAGGACGCCGTAGAGGCGGCCGAGGCAGGCGCCGACCCAGAGGAGCCCGATCATGAGGAGCCGGCCGCGGTTCGTCGCCGGGTCCATCGCGCCGAGGATGGTGTAGATGCCGAGCACCGTGAAGATGCCGCCGTACGTCGCGCGCATCTCGCCGAGGACGAAGTTCGCGGTGAAGTTCTGGGCGACGGCGAAGCCGGTGACCTGGTTCATCACCGTCTCGGGGTAGAGGAGCGCGAACGCGCCCATGACCGTGGTGAGCACACCGATGACGATGGTGGTGACGCGAGGGTTCATCAGAACGGCTCCTTCCTTCGTTTGGGCGGTGCGGGGCCCCGTCAGCCGATGTCCCGGCTCAGGCAGGCCCCGCGATGGCGGCGAACGAGTCGGTGTAGCGCCGCTCGACGAGCGCGCCGCCGAAGCGGCCGGTCGCCGCGAGCGCCGCGTGCAGACGCGGCAGGTGGTAGTGGGGCACGCCGGGGTAGAGGTGGTGCTCCAGGTGGTAGCCGACGTGGTGCGGGTTCAAGAAGAACTGCGCGAGCGGGTTCGGCGAGACGACGGTGCGCGCGTTCTTGAGCGGGTCCGCCTTGTCGGGCACCGCCGCGTGCTCCAGGACGCCGCGCGCGCGCAGGATCACCTGGTAGACGACCAGCAGCGGTAGCACCCAGAGCGCCAGGAACGCGGGCCCGTAGCCCGCCCACACGAGCCCGCCGATCAGCAGCACCGCCGCGGCGCGCGTCGCCACCGTCCGGGCGCTCCAGTACTTCAGGAGGTTCCCGTGGCCCGGCGTGAAGCGCATGCGGCCCGAGATCTTGTCGACGGTCACGTAGCCGCGCATGGCGAGCGCCGAGACGCCGGTCGCGTCGCGGAGCAGCTTCCGGAGGAAGCTCCGGCGGCCGCACGGGAAGGGCGCCGAGAGCGCCAGGTCCGGGTCCTCGGCGGTGTGGAGGTGCTTGTGATGGCGGAGATGGACCATGCGGTAGAGGTAGAGGTGGCTCGCGATCGGCTTCGCGCAGAGCCACTGGCCGGCGAAGTCGTTCAGGCCGCGGTGGTCGAAGAGGCGGTAGTGGGCCGCGTCGTGCATCAGCACCGCGAGCGCGTGCTGGCAGCGTCCGACCACGATCGCCGCGGCGATCCAGACCGCCCAGTGCCCCGACCAGAGCGCCGCCGCGATGCTGACGGCGACGAGCCCCCACGTTCCGAGGAGCGCCCGGAGCGCGCGGACGGTCGAGAGCTTCTGGAGCGGCTTCAGCACCTCGGGGGCGAGCCGGAGGGGCGCGGGAGCCGTCGGCGCCATCGATGTGTCGGCGTCGAGCATCGGGTCGCGCGCCGGGAAGGCCGGCTCTGCCGTGCGGCTGATCATGCCGGCGGCGACTCTAGACCAGGTGCCGAGCGAGCGGAAGCCGCGCGCCGGTCAGGCGACCGCGCGGAGGCGTTCCGGGCGCGCGGCGCTCAGCGCTTGCCGAGCGCCTGGAGGATGATCGCGACGAACGGCGTCGCCACGATCAGCGCCACGATCAGGCGGACGAGGAAGGACGTCCAGGTGAGGCGGCGCTCGGGCGCGTCGGCGGCCATGGCGTGCGCGAGGCTCAGCTTCGCGGCGGCGGCGCGCCGGGCGCCGGCTCGGGCGCGCGCATGGCGTAGGCGCGCGTCAGCTCCACCGCGATCGTCACGACCTTCCGCGGCGTCCCGCTCCGACCCGGCCGCGTCTCGCGGAGGCTTCCCGGCACCTCGCGCGCCCGGCCGTAGAGGATCGCCACCGCGCCGTCTCTCCAGGTGGTGAACGAGACCCGGGGGTTGGTCCTCAAGTCGTCGCGGCGGACCGTGTTGTCGTAGATCACGAGGGAAAGCGTCGCCCCTTCGAGGGTCGAGTGCACCGGCGCCGAATGCGGCTGGCCGTGCGGGCCGACCGTCGTCATCGCCATCACGCGCGCGCCCTTCCAGAACTCGACGAGCTCCGCCGCCGTCATCTGCCGGCCGGGGTAGGCGACCGAGTCGGCGACCGCCGGCGTCGCCGTGCGGGCGCTGCGATCGAGGAGCGCCTGGAGCGCGGCGAGCGACATGCGGCGCGCACTATGCCGCGAACGGCGGCTGGCGGCCAGCAGCGACCGCCGCCTGCTCCACGCGACGGATCCGTCAAGCGTGGTGGGCGACCTGATGATGCGGTCCCGTCACCTCGTCGATGATGCGGCCGTCGCGGAGCGTGATCATGCGGTCGCCGTAGGCGGCCGCGCGCAGGTCGTGGGTCACGAGCACCACCGTCACTCCCGTCCGTTCGCTCATGCCCTTCACGAACTCGAGGATGTCCTGGCCCATCTTGGAGTCGAGGTTGCCGGTCGGCTCGTCGGCGAGGAGCACGACCGGATCGATCACGAGCGCCCGCGCAATCGCGACCCGCTGCATCTCGCCTCCCGACAGCTCGCCGGGCCGATGACGGGCGCGATGTCCCATGCCGACGGAGTCCAGCGCCCGGGCGACCCGCTCCGCGATCTCGGCCCGCGGCCGGCGGTCGGCGCGGAGCGGCAGCGCGACGTTTTCGGCGGCCGTCAGCGTCGGCAGCAGGTTGAAGAACTGGAAGATGATGCCGAGCCTCCGGCGGCGGAAGATGGTGAGATCGTCGTCCGTCATCGCCGAGAGGCGCCGGCCGTCGATCGTGATCTCGCCGGCGGTCGGCGTGTCGAGCCCGGCCAGGAGGTTCAGCACCGTGCTCTTCCCCGACCCGCTCGGTCCCGTCAGCGTGAGAAACTCACCCCGAAGGATCCCGAGATCGAGATGGTCGACCGCGCGCACGGTTCCCGCCCCCGCCTCGAACACCTTCTCCACGCCATCGAGCCGAATCAGGATCTCGTGCATGCCTCACTCCATCTGCAGCCCGGCCAGGATCGTCCCCCGGGTGATCTGTCGCGCCGGAAAGTAGGCGGCAAGAGCCGCGGCGACGGTGATGGCGATGAGGGTGGTGAGCGCAAGGACCAGGGGGAAGCGGAAGTCGAGGGACCATCCCATGGCTACCGGCATCGAGTGCTTCACCATGAAATATGAGGCGGGTATTCCGGCAAGGACGCCCAAACCGGCTCCCGTCGCGCCAACCATTCCACCTTCGATCATCACGGATCTCTGGATTTGCGGAGCGGTCAGTCCGACACTCCGAAGGACGGCGATCTCCCGGCGTCGATCGAGCAGCGCCGCCAACAGGAAATTGACTACCCCGAGGACCGCGATTGCGCAGGAGAAGACCTGAAGCGAGCCCAGGACTTGAAGCAAGCCGTCGACCCGACCTTCGACCTCTCGTCGGAACTCGGTATTCGTGACGACTGTGACGGTCGGGTGGTTTGCGACCACTTCGTTCACCTTGTCACGGAGCGCGTGAATATCGGCGCCGACTTCCGGCCATACATGAGCGTAGGTCAGGCGAGAGTCACGCCACAGGTCTCGGTAGACCCGGATATCGACCAGAATCGTGCCCACATCCATCGTGTAGTCTCTGGCGATGCCCACGACGCGAAAAAACCGCCGGCCGGACGGAGTGTCGAGGGGGATCGAGTCGCCCAGATCGACGGCATATCGAAAGGAAAAGCTCTCGCTCACGATGACCGAGAAACCTCTCGCAGTAGCCTCATACGGATCCGGTAAGGCGCGAACAAGCAACAGGGGGCTGCGACCTGGTTGACCCTCGCGGTCGAAAGCCGAGATGACCACGGGTTTGCCATCGTAGATGAACAACCCTTTGTGATAAGCCTCCACGGACGCTACTCCTGGCAATCCACGTAGCTTGTCAGCCAAGCTAGATTCAAAACTTGCGCTGTTCAAACCAGGGGTCGTGCCGACACTGATGTCGGCACCGAACGTCAGGTGGAGCCACTGGGAGATAGTTGCGTTTATGCTGTGGACCACCGAGCCCAGCACGACGACGAGGGCGTAGCCGACCATGATCGCAGAGGCCGCTGCCGCCACGCGACGCGGGCGCCGAACGAAGAAGTCCGTGGCGAGGCTGACGCTGAGGTCGGATCGCGCGCCGAACCAGGTCGCTGCGGCCGACGCCAAGCGAACGAACGCAGGCGAAAGGAACGACACCCCGAAGATCAACAATGAATGCCCGAGCATGATCCAGGATGTTTTCATTTCCGCGCTCTCCAGGCGGAGGTCGCTCGTCAGGGCTACGAGTGCCCCGAGGATGGCTAGGATCCCGATGCGCATTCCACGAACGGACCCCGGTTCGGTACATGTTCCAGAGGCAGATCGAAGGACCTGAGCCGCGGGCTCACGAGAGGCTGTGATTGCGGGGATCAGGCCGGCAACGATGCAGACCGCAATGCCGACGAGCATAGCGATCGACGTTGCTGCGAAGGGCAGCGACACCTCGCCCGGCGCCACCGTGAAGTACATCCCGCTGATACCCGCGACCGCCGTCGTCAGCGACAGGCGCGCCAGCATGTAGCCTCCGACCACGCCGCCCGCCGCGCCGAGGAGTCCCAGGATCAACGACTCGAGGATGAACACGCCCGCGATCGAGCCGCGCGTGAATCCGAGGGAGCGGGTGATGGCAATTTCCCGGCGGCGCTGCTCCACCGAGATCGCGATGGTTTCGTAGATGATGAAGAAGGCCGCGATCATCGTGACGAGGCTGGCGAGGGAGAGGGCGACGCGGACGCTGCCGAGCAGGGCGTCCATCTGCTGACCGCGCGCCTCGGTGCGCTCGACGCGGGCGCGATCGCCGATGGCGGTACGCAGGCGACCGGCAAGCTCGTCGACATCGGCCGCGGGGTCGTTGTGGATGTAGATCGTCTGGGCGAGTCCGGGGCTCAGGAAAACGGTCTCGGCGACGGGGAGATCGAGCAGCGCGACGAGGCCTCCGAACAGCTTGGTGGGGCCGACGTCGTCGAGCGTCCCCCGGACGACGTAGTTCCGGATGCCGCTCGGCGTCGCGAGCCGAACGGTGCCGCCGACCTTGACGCCGAGCCGCTCGAGGAGCGGCGCGCCGAGCGCGATCGAGTCGAGGGAATTCACGAAGCCGAACTCGTCGGCGATGTGAACGTGCTCGCGCGGAAATTGTGGGCTGCGCGTGCCGACCATGCTCAAGAGGTCGATGCCGAAGGTTCGAATCCGGAGCGAAGGATCATCGGCCGAGGTCAGCGAGCCGTCGACGATGGCGACGGCGCTCTGGACGCCGGGAACGCGTAGCGCGTCCTCGGCGAGCGTGTCGGGAATCCCGGTCTCGGGACCTGCGATCTGAAGGCGGGCGCTGCCGGCGATGGCCTCGAGGCCGGCTTCGAAGCTCTTGATGATGGAATGGTTCAGGGCGCCCATCGCGACCATGCCCTGGACGCCGATGACGACGCCGAGCAGCGTGAGGAGAATGCGGCCGGCGTGGGCGCGGAGATACGGAAGGCTGACGGTGAAGAGGAGCGCGGTCACGCCGTGAGATGCGCCACCGGCTGCCCGTGGGGGCGGCGGAGCTCCGGTGGCTGGTCGCACGGCTCGCGGTCCGCTACGAGCCGCCGGGCTCGCGCCGCCATCTGGGCGTGCTCCCGCGACGTGGGTGCGATCGACAGGAATCCGATCGCCGCGCAATGGAGCCCATCGACGAGCGCGAGCGTCCGGACGGGATCACGCTCCAAGCTGTCTTCATCGGCGAGGGCGTGCGCGAGCGCGATTGCCTCTGCCGCGAGCATCGCGTCCGGCGACCATCGTCGTCCGTCACAGAGGTGCTCACGAAGACGCATCCGGTGCGCGTCGACCACGCGATCCGCCGCTCGGGAGGCGGCCATTACGGAGAGGCTCGGATGGAGCCAATCCAGGACGTGAACCAACCGGGGCGGCACCTTGGGCGCGATGTCCGCATCGCGGCGCGTGTGTCGGATCACGAACGATGCCGCGGACGGCTGCCTTCGGGGAGCGTGAGACTCATCCGCGAACCTCGGCAGGGCAACGCGCAGCCCCCGCATGATGCCAGTCTGTGCGAGCGCGACCAGATGGTCGCAGGCTTCCCGCCCCGGGAGGCTCGCGAGGGCTTCGACGGCGCGCCCGAGCCACCACTCGGCGACCGCACTCGCGGCGGCGACTCCGCCACCTTGGATCACGAGCGCGGCGCAGCCGGCGACGGCACTCGCATCTCTGGTGCGCCGGATGCGTTCGAGCAGCGGCGGCAGCCGCCGCTCCGGATCGTTCGTGAGAAGAATGGGCAGCGTGAGAACGCCGTCGCGGAGATCGGCGCCGTTGGTGCGGCCGAGATCGGCGGGGTCGCCGGTGAGATCGAGGATGTCGTCGGCGATTTGGAATGCGACCCCGAATCGGCGGGCGAAACGCGCGACCGCCGCGCGGGATGCTCGGTCGGCGCCGACGAGGATGGCGCCGAGATCGGCCGCGAGCTGGAAGAACGCCCCGGTCTTCTCCTGCATGACGGCGAGGCGTGTGCGGGGGGCGACGGCAACGAACGGCGCGGCGAGTTCGCGGATCTGACCGCGGCACGTTGCGAGGAGCGCTCGACGCACCGCCCGGCGGGCATGGATACCGAGTCCGGCCGCGAGCTCGTTGGCGAGATGGGCGATCGCGGTGCCGGCGTCCGTCGCCGCGCGCGCTCCGTGTGTGCGATGGAGCGTCGCGACTCCGCGCCGGGTCTCGGCGCCGTCCACGAGGTCGTCGTGGATCAAGGACCCCAGGTGTGCGAGCTCGATGGCGGAGCCTGCGCGAATCAGCAGCTCGGTGGTGGCGGGGAGCGGCTCTCGGCAGGCGGCGGCCGCCCACCACACGAGCCGCGCGCGCAGGCGCTTCCCGCCGGCGTCGAGGAGGCGCGAGGCCGGCGCCGTGATCGGCGAGCTCACGATCGCGACGCGCATGTGCGCCTCGATCGCGCGAACGAAGTCGTCGACCCCGGTCATCGAGGTGCTTTCGACGGGCGTGTCGGCTTCGCCGAGAGCGAACCCTTGACCGTTGACGGGTCGTCACTCGGCTGCCAGGCGAGGAGCGTCGCTCGGCAATGCTCGAGCCATTTCAGGTGGGCCTCGGCGTGGAAGAGGGCCGCGTCGGCGGCGAGCGAGTTGAGCAGACGCTCTTCCGTGTTCACCGGTTCGAGGCTGCGGCGATGGACGGTCAGGTGGGTCAAGTGCTCGCGATAGACGTGCTCCTGGCGGGCCACCTGATTCAGCGACGCGTCGCGATCCTTGCGGTCGAGCACGAGGAGGCGGATGAAGATCTCGTCGCGGATCGGCTGGGGCTGCTTCGGGGAGCGCCTGAGCCACGTATCGAGCGAGCGCCGTCCCTTCGCCGTGACGGTATAGACCCAGCGCCCGATGTGGCCGTCACCCTGATCGAAGCGGCCTTCGACGAGGCCGCGCCGACGCAGGTCCTTCAACGTCTGGTAGATCTGTCCGAAGTTCAACGACCAGGCGGGGCCGATCCGGTCCTCGAAGACGCTTTTGATGCGGTAGCCGTGGAGCTCCTGCCCATCCAGGAGGCCGAGGATCGCGTAGCGCAGCAGCATGCAAGCTCCTTACTAGGCCGCGGGCGCCTGGCAGTCAGGGGGCTTTCGAGCGGGCGGATCTTTGGTGGGAGGCCGGCCGCGTGTCAACGAAAAGCGTCCGGAGGAGACTAGATAGAGCGGATATATGGTTCCGGCTCGAAGCACGGACGGAGCATGGCAACTGCTGCAGCGCTCGCCGGCCGCCGACTGTCAGCGGCGCTTCCGCTTCCGCCAGCGCCGGAGCCGCGCCCGCTGCGTGATCGGCGGCGTCCCGGCGGCGGCCGGCGCGTGCCGCGACGCCACGAGGTAGCCGATGTAGCGGTCGCGCATGATCTCGGTCGCGGCGCTGATCGTCTGCGCGACGATCACGAGGAGCGGGAGCCCGTACGCGCCGAACACGGCGAGGGACGAGCCGACGGCGGTGAGGACGACGGTGCGGTGGAGGAGGAAGCCGATCTCGCCGTCGAGGCCGAGCTTTTCGGGCGGGAGCCCCGAGGCCTGCGCCACCCGGATGCGCTGCGCGAAGCTCGGGATCTGGCACGCCACCATGAGGCCGAACGCGCGCGGCAGCCAGCCGTTCGTGACGAGCGTCCACGGGTCCACGTCGGCGCTCAGCGCGACCGGCAGCAGCATCGCCGTCGGCACCGCGAGCGCGAAGGTGAGGATGCCCGCCACGAAGACGAATATCCCGAGCACGCCGGCCCAGAAGTGCAGGGCGTCCAGGACGCCGGTCTCGCCGTAGTCGAACTGCTTGGCTCCGAAGTAGGACGCGACGGCGCCGACCACCCAGAGCGTGCTGAGCGCGTCGAGGAAGAGGGCGGCGATCGCTTCCAGCACCGACCAGCCGAAGACGAAGACGCCGATCACCGGGATGGCGTTGCGGGCGAGGATCGGGACGGCGCGCGGGTCGGTGAGGCGTTGCAGGAAGAGGTCGCGGTCGCTCGGCGTCGGCATGGGAAGCCGCGGTCAGCCGGCGAAGTCCTGCGTCCACCAGCGGTGGCCGCGCTCGTCGATCACGCAGCCGATGCCGATCCGCTTGAAGGCGGGCCGCAGGATGTTGGCGCGGTGGCCTGGGCTCCGCATCCACCCCGCCATCACGGCTTCGGGATCGGCGTAGTTGTAGGCGACGTTCTCGCCGATCTGGTCGTCCCGGAGGCCGGCGCGGCGAAGCGCGTGCTCCCAGCCGCTGTGCGAGAGGCGTTTCTCGAAGGCCATCCCGGCCGAGCGCGCGGCGGCGATGCGCGCGAGGTTGGCGTCGCTGCCGAGGCCGGGGAGTCCGGCGCGGCGGCGCGCCTCGTTCACGCGCGTCACGACGCCGCTCGCGTCGGCGGCGGGGCAGGGACGCGACGAGGCCGCGTCGGCCGCCGCGATCGCGAGGGAGCGGCCGTCGGCGACGGCGCACCCGGAGACGATCAGCGCGCACGCCAGCACGCCGACGTGCCAAGCTCGTCGCCGCCGGTGCGGCCGCGCGTCGGGTCGCGTCACGGAAGCGTCGTCGTCTATCAGCTCCGCGGCGGCGCCGGCAAACGAGACACCCGATACCCGGCCTCGCGCGACGCGGCCTCGTCCCCCGGGTCCGAAGGCCGCGTCCCTTGGCCCGTCTCGCGCAATGGCGCATACTCGCTCCCGCGGAGCCTGAGGCGGCGTGGCGCGTGGTCGCGGCGGATCGGTCGACGCGGAGGCTCCCGTCCGTACTGATCCGATTCCAGTGTTCCGCGTGGACGCCATGATCCGGACCGCCGTGTTCGCTCTCTGCCTCGTCGTGACCTCGGCCACCGCCGCCGGGGCGGTCGCGATCGTCTGCCCGGGCGCCGCGCCTGGGTGTGGACCCATCGTCCAGAACCCCGCCAACGATCCGACCACCATGACGATCCTCTGGTGGACCGACGAGGCCGCCACGGAGGACGACGTCGTCGAGTACGGGACCACCACCGCGCTTGGCAGCGCGAAGCAGCAGGGGCAGCCGGCGTGCGAGTTCGGCGACCCCGGGACGTGCCACCGCGTGGACCTCACCGGCCTGACGCCGGGGACCACCTATCACTACCAGCTCCGCACCAACGGCGCGGTCGTGCGGCCCGTGAGCGCCTCGGTCGGCTTCGAGACGCTCCAGGCGCCCGCCGGCGCCACCAGCACGATCAGCTGGGCGATCGTCGGCGACTTCGGTGCCTACGACGGCGGGGCCTGGTGCTACGCGAGCGGCACCTGCCCGTCGCAGAAGATCGCCAACCAGATCGCGGCCAGGAATCCCGATCTCCTGATCACCGTCGGCGACAACGAGTACGGCACTTCCCAGGGCGTCAACACGGTGACGAGCTGGTCGAGCAAGGTCCTCGGCATCTTCCGGGAGACGCTCGAGCGCACCCCGGCGTTCTTCACGATCGGCAACCACGATCTACGCTACGGCTCGGTCGGCAACGAGCTCGGCGATGCGGACCTGACCGTCTGGCCGTCGACGCCGCAGAAGATGATCTTCGCGGCGCCGACGAACGGGCACATCGGCGGCGATCGCGAGGAGGCATGGTACTACGTCACCTCCGGCGATGCGTTGTTCGTGGTCGCGAATACGAATTGGGGACCGACGGGCGCGCAAGACTGGGCGACGGGTGCCGACGAGAAGGCGTGGCTCCGCGAGGTCCTCTGCACGAACAGCGTCACGGCAACGAAGAAGTGGAAGTTCCTCTTTGTGCATCACCTGCCGTACTCGTGTGGGAACGGATGGTGTCATGCCGGCAGCGCCGGGATCGGTATGGGCTGCCGCGCCGACGCGGACTGTGGAACGGGCGGGGTGTGTCGTCGGAACGCGAGCGGCAGCCACATGCCGACCCGCTTTCGCATCGGGCCGATCGCGGAGGACTGCGGCGTCGACGTCGTCTTCGACGGGCACGAGCACTTCTGGGAGAGGACGCGCTTTATGGACGACTTCGACGGGTCGTCCGCCACGAGCGATCCGTCCGCGGTCGCGCCGAACATCGACGGCAAGGGCACGTACTACGTGACGTGCGGGGGCGGAGGCGGGCAGCTCGACGGCCAGGCGACCGCGATCGGCGGATTGCCGACGGACGAGGGCGGCCAGGTGTGTCGCTCGGCCGACGGGCAACCGCCGTGGGTGCAGACGGGCTGCGGCTACAACGGGCAGAACGACCTGTGCAGCTACAGCCGGAAGTACTCCTTCGGGTACGTCACGCTCACGGACAACACGACGCTCACGGTCACCGGCGTCGACGAGGACGGGACGACGTTCGATAGCTGGACGTTGACCGATGGCGCCGCGACGCCGACCGCGACCGCGACGCCTGTCTCGAGTGCGACGCCGACGCTCACCCCGACGCGAACGGCGACCCCGACGGCCACCCGGACGGCCACGGCGACCCCGACGGCGACTCGGACGCCCACGGCGACCCCGACGGCGACGCCGACGGCGACCCGGACGGCCACGGCGACCCCGACGGCGACGCCGACGGCCACCCGGACGGCCACGGCGATTCCGACGGCCACCCCGACGCCCACCTCGGCGCCGACCCGCACCGCGACTCCGGTCCCTACTCCGACGCTCGTCCCGACGCCGAGCCCTACGGCCAGCTCAGTGCTCGTGCCGACGCCGACGGCGACGTCGGACGTGCTCCCGGTCCCGACGGTGACGCCGGGGAACGAGACGACCGCCTGTCCGGCGCTGGCGATGCTCGGGTGTCGTCGCGCGCTCCGGCCGGACGGCGGCGCGCTCACGCTCACCGATCGGACGCCCGACAAGAACGACGGCGTCGCCTGGCGCTGGAGTCGCGGATCCGCGGTGTTGCGGAGCGTCTTCGGGAATCCCCTCGCGACGACCTCCTACCGGCTCTGCGTGTACGATGGCGGCGGGTCGCTCGTGCTCGCCGCCGTCGCCCCGGCGGGCGGCGTCTGCGGTTCGCGGACCGAGCGGGCGTGCTGGCGTGCCGTGCGCCGCGGATTTTCGTATCGCAATCCCGACCGCGCGGTCGGCGCCGTGCAAGCCCTCGACCTCCGCGAGGGCAGCAAGGAGAACGCCGCGCGCGTGGCGATCCGCGGCCGCGGACCGCTGCTCGACATGCCGAGCCTCGCCATGCTGGCGCTGCCGCTCACGGTGCAGCTCCAGTCGAGCGACGGCGTGTGCTGGGAGTCGGGCTACTCGCCGCCGGCGAGCCGGCACTCCGCGAAATCGCTCGTCGACCGCGCCGACTGACGCGCGGGCGTCCGGCGCGCACGCGTGCTACGAGCGCCTCTGCATGGCGACCGCGCGCCGACGCTTTCCCGGCGAGTCGATGATCGCGCGCCCGCGCCGGGCGCGGCTGGCGCGGGCGCGGGGCCGCGACGCGCCGCCCTTCCATCGCCTCGTGTACCGCCTCGTACGGCGCATCCCGCGCGGTAAGGTCGCGACCTACGGCCAGGTCGCGGCGATTCTCGGGCAACCGCGCGGCGCCCGCGCCGTCGGCACGGCGCTCGGCGCGCTCCGCGACGCGGACGTCGACGCCGTGCCGTGGCAGCGGGTGATCGGCGCCGCCGGGCGCTGCACCCACCGCGACGGCTTCCAGGCCGGGATCCAGCAGGAGATGCTCGAGGCCGAGGGCGTCGTGTTCGACCGGCGCGGCTACGTCGACTTCACGACCGTGCGCTGGAAGGGCCCGCGCCGCGAGTGGACGACCACGCTACGCGGTGAGCTCTAGCCGCTCTGCGCGAGTCGCGTCCGGCGGCGGAGCTTCCCCGCGTTGTCCGCGGGGTTGCTCGCACCGGCGGCGCCGCGTGCGGCCGGGTGCGCGGCGCGGGAGCGGAGGTCGGCGCGGCGGTCAGTCCGCTGTGGCGCCCGTCGTGGTCTTGAAGATGCCGTCGCCGGCGGTGCCGACGTAGACGGTCTGCGGCGCCCGCGGGTCGAGCGTGATCGTCCAGATCTGGCGCCGTGTCCTCGGCTGCACGTCGGTCCAGTGCCCGCCGGCGTCGGTGGTTTTCGCCATCGCGCCGCCCGCGGCGCCGGCGTAGATCGTGGCCGGTGTCGTGGGGTCGATCGCGAGCACCGCGATGACCTTGCTCTTGAGACCGGTCGCGGCGACGCTCCAGGATGCGGCCCCGTCGGTGCTCTTGAAGACGCCGAACCCGCTCGAGCCCGCGTAGACCGTCTGCGGGGCCTTGGGGTCCACCGCGAGCGTCCGGATCACCAGGTTCAGCAGGCCCGTGTTGCTCGCGCGCCAGCTGGCGCCGCCGTCGGTGGTCTTGAAGATGCCCTTGCCGTTGGTGCCGGCGTAGATGGTCGCGGGCGCGCTCGGATCGATGGCGAGGGCGCGCACGTCGAGCTCGGTGAGCCCCTGAACGACGGGCTTCCAGGTCGTGCCGCCGTCGGTCGTCTTGAGGACGCCGGAGCGGGGGATCGCGGCGTA
Organism: Deltaproteobacteria bacterium; assembly: GCA_020848745.1. Classification (NCBI taxonomy): domain Bacteria; kingdom Pseudomonadati; phylum Myxococcota; class Myxococcia; species Deltaproteobacteria bacterium. The sequence continues at coordinate 207,912 of JADLHM010000110.1, forward strand.
GACGGTTTGCGAGCTCGCCGGGTCGACGAGGAGCGCGCGCACCGGGACGATCTTCGCCGTCGGCACCTCGAGAGCCCGCCAGGTGGCGCCGCCGTCGACGGACTTCGACACGATCGCGTTGGCCGAGCCGGCGTAGAGCACGTCGGGAGCCTGGGGGTCGAGCGCGAGCGCGCGGGTGTTGCGAACCTCGAGGGCGCCGGTGTGCTGCCACCGCGCGCCGCCGTCGGTGCTCTTCAGGACACCGTCGGTCGTCGCGGCGTAGACGGTCTTGCCGTCGCGCGGATCGACGACGATCACCCGGATCGCGCCGACGCCGGGCTCGATCCGCGTCCAGGCGCTGCGGGTCGGCGAGGCCGTCGCCTTCGCGGGCGTGCTGCTGCCGGTCGTCGGCGCGCTCTGGCAGCCGACCGCGGCGAGCGCCACGGAGAGCAGGGTCGGGGCGAGGAGGGGCGAACGCGTCATGACGGGTGCGTGTGGCATACTCGCCCCGGGTCGTCGAGCCGGGGCGTCGTTTGGGGGCGTCGTTTGATCGAGGCGGCGGTCTCGCCTAACCTGGGAGGCCTGCCCAAGACCCAACCCATCAGTAAGGAGCGACCCATGAGCCACGAGTGTCCCTTCTGTGACCTGGGGGATCGGGTGCTCGCCGAGAACGAGCTGGCGGTGGTGGTGCGCGATCTGGAGCCCGCGTCCCCCGGCCATACCCTGGTCATCCCGAAGCGTCACAGCGAGAGTTTTTTCGATCTCACGAGCGCCGAAGTGGCGGCCTGCCACGCCCTCCTGCGGAGCGAGCGCGAGCACCTCGCCAAGCAACACCGCCCCGACGGCTACAACATCGGCGTGAACGACGGTGCGGCCGCCGGCCAGTCGGTGGCGCACTCCTATTTCCACCTGATCCCGCGCTATGCCGGCGACCATCCCGACCCGCGCGGCGGGGTGCGTCACGTCATTCCGACCCGTCGCTGATCGTGTCGAAGCCGCTCGCGGACTTCGGTCCGCGCTCGGCTTGCGTGGTCAGCGCGGACGGCGCCTGGCGGCTTCGGTCACGCGCTCGCGCGCACGGCGTCCGGATCGGCCTCGCCGATCCCGAGCATGACCGTTCGCAGGATGTCGGAGAGCGACCCGTCGTAGTCGATGTCGAGCGGCCGGCCGTAACGGATGCTCAGCTCGCTCCCGAGCTTGCGCAGCTTGAGCCCGGTCTTGTCGAACGCTTCGCGCAGCCCGTCGAGCCGCACCGGAACCACGATCGGCCGGAACTCCTTGATGATGCGCGCGCAGCCGATCCGCCCCGGCGCCCCCGGCGTGGTCGTGCCCTGCGGGTACGTGAGGACCCAGCCGCCGTCGAGGCCGGTGCCGATCTTGCGGACGTCTTCGGGATCGACCGGGCGCTGGACCGCGCGGTCGCCTTCCTTCCAGGATCGCTTGACGCAGATGGTGCCGTTGTAGGCCATCATGCGCGGCAGCCAGCCCTGCGAGCGCATCGTCTCGAGCGCGGCCACGATGTAGAGGTCGGTGCGCGGCCAGATCAGGTACGGACGGCGGAGATAGCTCACCGAGTGGAAGACGACGATCGAGTCCATGTAGTGCGTCAAGTGGTTCGAGACCAGCAGCACGCCGCGCGACGGCAGCTGCTTCAGGATCTCGACGCCCTCGATCCGCAGGCGGTTCAAGACCCGCAGCTGCAGGACGGTGAGATACCCACCGAGATTGATCATCCCCCAGCGAATCACCCGTAGCCGCCCGAACGCGTCTCTGAACATGGACCGCGGAGGTATAGAGGTGATCGGGGCGTAAGGGAAACGGCGGCAGGGCGGCCCGCGTCGGGGCTGGATCGGGGCGCGTCCGCACCCGCGGTCGGGCCGGCGGCGTGCCGACGTCGGTCGTCGCCGTGATTTGCGTCGGTGAAACCGGGGCGGTAACAACCGCGCCTCGGAGGACACGCATGCGCGCCGTCGTTTGCAAGGAGTTCGGACCGCCGGAACGTCTCGTCGTCGAGGAGCTGCCGACGCCCGAGATCACCGATCATCAAGTCCTGGTCGACGTGAAGGCGTGCGGGGTCAACTTCCCCGACCTCCTGATCATCGAGAACAAGTACCAGTTCAAGCCGCCGCTGCCGTTCTCGCCCGGCGGCGAGATCTCGGGCGTCGTACGGAAGGTCGGCGCGCAGGTGACGACACTGAAGCCCGGCGACCGCGTGCTCGGCGCCCCCGGGTTCGGCGGGTTCGCCGAGGAGCTCGCGATCGACGCCCGGCTCTGTGTGCCGATCCCGGACGCCATGCCGTTCGACGTCGCGGCGGCATTCCTCTTCACCTACGGGACGTCGCACTACGCGCTAAAGGACCGCGCGGCGCTGCGGCCGGGCGAGACCCTGCTGGTGCTCGGCGCGGCCGGCGGCGTCGGCCTCGCCGCGGTCGAGCTCGGAAAGGCGATGGGCGCGAAGGTGATCGCGGCCGCCTCGTCGGCCGAGAAGCTCCGGGTCTGCCGCGAGCACGGCGCCGACGAGGGCATCGACTATTCCAAGGAAGACCTGAAGGAGCGCATCAAGGCGCTCACCGGCGGCAACGGCGCCGACGTCGTCTACGATCCCGTCGGCGGCGACTTCTCGGAGCAGGCCTTCCGCTCGATCGCCTGGGAGGGGCGCTTCCTCGTGATCGGCTTCGCCGCGGGCCCGATCCCGAAGATCCCGCTGAACCTCGTGCTGCTCAAGGGCGCGCAGATCGTCGGCGTCTTCTGGGGCTCGTTCACCATGCGCGACCCCGCGCGGCACCAGGCGAACATCCGCGAGCTCATGGATTGGTACGCGGCCGGCAAGCTGAAGCCGCGCATCTCCGCGACCTATCCGCTCGCGCGTGTCGCCGACGCGCTCGGGGATCTCGCGGCCCGACGCGTGAAGGGCAAGGTCGTCCTGGTCCCGTGAGCGGGGAGTGCGCGGGGAAGGTCGCGCTCGTGACGGGCGCGAGCCGGGGCATCGGCGCGGCCATCGCGGAGCGCCTCGCCGCCGCCGGCGCGGCGGTCGCGGCCGTCGCGCGCAGCCTCGACAGCCACCCCCCGAAGCTCCCGGGCACGCTGCGCGAGACGGTGGCGCGCATCACCGACGCCGGGGGGCGGGCGGTTGCGATCCAGGGGGACGTGCTCGACGCGGCGTCGCGCGCGCGCATCGTCGCCGAGGCGCGCGCCGCTCTCGGTCCGATCGACGTCCTCGTCAACAACGCCGCGACCGGACCGTATCGCGTCTTCGAGGCCTTCACCGCCCGCGACTTCGCCCGCACGTTCGAGTGCAACGTGCGCGCGCCGTTCGAGCTCTGTCAGCTCGTGCTCCCCGACATGCGCGCGCGGCGGCGCGGGTGGATCGTGAACGTCTCGTCGGCGACCGCCGAGCACCCGTCGGGACCGCCGTTCGTCGACTGGGAGCGCTTCGGCGGCCATCTCCTCTACGCCAGCAGCAAGGCGGCGCTGAACCGCTTCACGACCGGACTCGCGGCGGAGCTCGCGGAGGAGGGCATCGCGGTGAACGCGCTCGCGCCGGTCGCCGCCGTCCTCACGCCGGGGGTGCGGGCGAAGGGAATCGACCAATGGATTCCCGCGTCGATGGTGGAGCCGGTCGAGGTGATCGCCGAGGCGGCGCTGGCGCTCTCGTGCTGCGATCCGAAGACGACGAACGGCCGCGTCGCCTACAGCGCGCGGCTGCTCGAGGAGCTCGGCCGCCCGGTGCGCACCCTGCGCGGCGAGGCGCGGTGAGCGGCGACGCCCGGGACCTGGCGGGGAGGACCGCGCTCGTGACCGGGGCGGCGCGCGGGATCGGTCGCGCGATCGCCGTGCTCTTGGCCGAGCGTGGAGCGGCCGTCGGCGTGAACGACGTGCTGCCCGAGGCGGCGGAGACCGCCGCCGGGATCCGCGCCTCGGGTCGTCGATCCGAGGCGGCCGTGTTCGACGTCGCGGACGCGGACGCCGTGCGTGCCGGCGTCGGCGTTCTGTCCGAGCGGCTCGGCCCGATCGACGTGCTCGTGAACTGCGCCGCGATCGTCCACAACGTCGCGCCGGTCGCCGCGATGCCGCGGGCCGACTGGCAGCGCGATCTCGCGGTGAACCTCGGCGGCGCCTTCAATCTGATCCAGGCCGTGATCGGCGCGATGGCCGAGCGCGGCTGGGGCCGCATCGTCAACATCTCGTCGATCGCGGCGACGGGCGGCTGGCGCAATCAGTCCGGGTACGCGGCGAGCAAGGCCGGCCTGCTCGGGCTCACCGAGACCGTGGCGCTCGAGCACGGGCGCGACGGCATCACGTGCTACGCGGTGCTTCCCGGCCTCGTCGCGACCGAGCTGATGCAGATGATGCCCGACGATCTCCGGGCGCGGGCCGTGAGGGGGATTCCCGTGAACCGGATCGGCACGATGCGGGAGGTGGCGGAGGTCGTCGCCTTCCTCGCGTCCGACCGGGCGGGATACGTGAATGGCGCCGTCATCCACGTCGACGGCGGCGGCCGGTTGAACACGGGGAGCCTGCGGTTCTGATCGCCGGGCCTCCGGCGCATGTCATCGGCGACGACTGTTCTCGCGCCGGCTCAGAGGTTGTGAAGAAATCCCCGGACCGAGCCGGGCGAAGAGCGCCGAGCAGCGCAAGGAGCAACCCGCAGAAATACCTGGAAGGTATTCCGAGGACTTGCGACGCCGCGATGCGACGGCGCTCTGAAGCCCGGCGACGGGAGGGGATTTTTTTACAGCCTCTCAGGCGAAGAGACGCTGGCTCGCGAGGCGCGCGCCCTCGACGAGCGCGCGCAGCTTCAGCCACACGACTTCCTCGGCGACCTCGCCGAGCCCCGCCGCGGTCGCGAACCCGCAGTCGGGCGTCGCGAGCACGCGGCGCGGATCGCCGACCGCCTCGACGGCGCGCTCGATGCGGTCGGCGACCACCTCGGGGTGCTCGACGTAGTTGGTGGTCGGGTCGACGACGCCGGCGATGAGCAGCATCTCGGCCGGCAGCGGGTAGTCGCGGAAGCAGCGCCATTCGTGGGCGTGGCGCGGGTTCGCGAGCGAGACGACGAGCGCGCCGACGTTCGCCGCGTAGAGGAGCGGCAGGATCTCCGCGAGCGGGACGTCGTCGTCGTGCGGGGCCTCGTAGTTGCCCCAGCAGACGTGTAGCCGTACGCGCTCCTCGGGAATGTCGCGCAGCGCCCGGTTGAGGGCCGTGACGTTGGTGTCGACGAAGCGCAGGAAGTCGGCGAGCGGGCGATCGGCGTACGAGGTGTGCCGCTCCATCGCGAGATCGGGTGCGTCGATCTGCAGCACGTAGCCGTGCGCGACGATGGCCTGGTACTCGGTCGCGAGCGCGTCGGCCACCGCGGTCACGTACTCCCCGTACGTGGGGTAGGAGGCGTTGAGCATCGCCGACGCGACGATGCCAGGCGAGGCCGCGGTCATGAAGCACTCGCGGAACCCCCGCGGCTGGTCCGCCGTGGCGCGTGCCAGGAGCGCGCATTCCTCCTCGACGTGGCGGCGTTCGGTGTAGGTGACGGGCCCGATCGCCTGCGGGGTGTTCATGAGGCTCACCATGGTGCGGCCGAAGTCCGGGAGCTTCAGTTGAAGGAAGCTCGGATAGCGCGTGATGTCGCGCATGACCGGCCGCTGGCCCGCGCCCCCGAAGCCGCTCATGCGGTGCTGGACGTAGGAGACGAAGCTCTCGCGCGGCTGCTCGCCGTCGTTCCCGACGTGGATGCCCGCGGCGAGCTGCTTGGCCACGACGTCGCGCGTGGCGCGTTCGACGGCCGCCGCCAGCGCGACGTCGTCGACGACTTCGCGCCGGCTCAGCCGCACGAGCAGGTCGAGAAGCTCCGGGGGGCGCGGCAGGCTGCCGGCGTGGGTGGTCAGGATCTCGTCGCTGCTGGCGAGCATCCGCCGACCCTCGTCGTCCGCGCCCGCGGTGTCAAGAGCGGGAGGCCTGCGCTACGCTGGCGACGATGTGCGGCCGCTTCACCCGTTCGAGCCCACCGCAGGCGATCGCCGAGGAGTTCGGCGTCGGGCTCGACGCCCTCGCGCCGCCGGCGCCGCGCTTCAACGTGTGTCCGAGCGAGGACGTGCTCGTGGTCGCGCGGAGCGCGGCGTTCGAGGAAGCGGGCACCCCGGCGGCGGGCTTCATGCGCTGGGGGCTCGTGCCGTGGTTCGCGCGCGACCCGAAGGGCGGACCGCGCGCGATCAACGCCCGCGCCGAGACGATCGCCGCGAATCGCACCTTCCGCGCCGCGTTCGCGCGCCGGCGCTGTCTCGTCGTGGCGGACGGCTTCTACGAGTGGCGGCGGAGCGGCGCCGAGCGCGCGCCGTGGTTCATCCGTCTGCGCTCGCGGCGGCCGTTCGCGTTCGCCGGCGTGTGGGACCGCTGGACGTCGGAGGAGGGGACGCCGCTCCTCAGCTGCGCGATCGTGACGTGCGACGCCAACGGCGTGGTCGCGCCGATCCACGATCGCATGCCGGTGATCGTGCCGCGCGCGGCGCGCGCGACGTGGCTCGCGCGCGCCGCGTCGCCCGCCGACCTCGTGGCGCTCCTGCGTCCCCATCCCGAGGACGCGATGGAGGCGTACCCGGTCTCGAAGCTCGTGAACGCGCCGCGCCACGACGGACCGGAGTGCATCCGACCGCTCGTGCCGTCCGCGGGGCGCGAGGGCCGGGTTCCTTAGAAAATCCGGGAGGCCGGCGGTGCGCGCCGGCCTCCCTGCCCGACGTTACTCGGCCTGCACCGGGCAATTGGTGTCGACGCAGGCGCGGAACGCCTGCCGGCACGCGAGGATCCCTGGGCGGGCCGCTTCGTGTGCGGCGTCGCGGCAGACGAAGGCCGCCACCTGCACGCCGTCCACGCACTGATCGAAGGCGAGCTGCGCGGCCGGGTCGCGCGGCGGCGGGAACTGCGCGACGCAGCCGTCGATGCCGCTCGCGCGATCGGCGGCGCAGACCGCGAGCGCGGCGTCGAACTCGGCCCGCACCGGGGCGCGGCACGCGGTGCGATCGGCGCGGCACGCTTCCATGCAATCGTGGTCGCGATTGCGGCAGTCGTCCTTCGCGACCTGGAGCTCCTCCCTGCACGCCGCACCGCACACCTTGGCGGCGGCGTTGGCGTCACGGATGCATTGCTTCGGATCGAGGGCCGGATCGGCGGGGTCGGGCGCCGGGCAGGCCTTGGCGCAGGCGCGGAAGGCCTTACGGCACTGCTTCAGCAACGGCCGCGCGAGCTCGCGTGCGGCGTCGCGGCACTCGAAGGCGTCGACCTGCGCCCGGTCGATGCAGAGGTCACGATCGTCGCCGGGCGGGTTGTTGGCGCGGCACTCGGCGCGGCGCGCCTCGAGGGCGTCGTTGCAGGCGTCGATCAGGGCGTCGAGGCCGCTGTCGAGCCGGCACTGCGACCGGTTCGCACGGCACACCTCGACGCAGGCGTGATCGCGATTCAGGCAGGCGTCTTTGGCGGTCTGCAGCGTTTCCTTGCAGCTCGCGGCACAATCCTTGGCATCTTTCTTGGCTTCGCGCACACACGCGCGCTGGCCCGCGGCGGCGACGGTGGCGGCTCCGAGCAGGAGCGCGACGGCGGCGACGGCGATGGACGGACGGCACTTCATGGGCAGATCCTCCTTGTTCCTCATCTGCCCGCGGGCGGCGACGTAGTCAACCCGGAAAGCGCGCGCGCATGTGCGCTGCCGGAGGGCGCTACCGCCGCGTGGAGCGCCTCCGGCGGCGTTCTCGCGCCCGGCGTGGCGGCCGATGGCTACTCGTCGCGTTGCGACCGTACACGGCGGATGCGTAGCGTCGGCCGCATGGCGACGCTCACGGTGATCGAAGAGGCGCGGGCCGCGACGCCGCGCGGTCCGTCGGCGGGCGGGCTTACCCGGCTCGTCGGGGGAAGCCCGGCGATGGAGCGGCTGCGCGCGCGCGTGGTGCGCGTGCTGCCGACGGCGGTGCCCGTGCTGCTCCAGGGCGAGACCGGCACCGGCAAAGAGCTCCTGGCGCGGGCCATCCACGGCGGCGGTCCGCGTCGCCACGGCCCGTTCGTGCCGGTGAACTGCGGCGCGCTCTCGGCCGAGCTCATCGACGCCGAGCTGTTCGGGCACGAACGCGGCGCCTTCACGGGGGCGATCGGGCGACGGCTCGGTCGCGCGGCCGAGGCCGACGGGGGCACGCTCTTCCTCGACGAGATCGGCGAGCTGCCGCCGCTCCTCCAGTGCAAGCTCCTGCGGCTCCTCCAGGAGGGCGAGGTGCAGCGCGTAGGCGCCGATCGGCCGGTCGTCGTCGACGTGCGCGTGGTCGCGGCGACGAACCGCGACCTTCGCGACCTCGTCGAGCGCGGGGCCTTCCGCGCCGACTGCTACTACCGGCTGAGCGGCGTCGTCATCGAGGTGCCGCCGCTCCGGGACCGCGCCGACGACGTGATGGAGCTCGCCGATCGGATCGTGGCGCGGACGGTCGGCGACCTCGGGCGGCCGGGACTCGCGCTCGACGAGGCGGCCCGGCGGACGCTCGCCGCCTATCCGTGGCCAGGCAACGTGCGCGAGCTCGAGAACGTCGTCCGCGAGGTCGTCCTCTACGCCGAGGGCCCGGCGATCGGCGCTGCCGACGTGCGCCTCGCGCTCGCGGCGCGCAGCGCGCGGACGGTCGTCGCGCTCGGGGCGGCCGAGCTCGTCGAGTGCCTGCGCCGCTGCGACGGCAACGTGACGCGCGCGGCGCGCGAGCTCGGCGTGAGCCGCCCGACGCTCTACAAGCGGCTGCGCGACCGCGGTCTCGAGTGCGCGACGTTCCGGCCGCCGTCGGCGGCGGTCCGGCGGCGGTTCGGCGCCGCCGGCTGACGCGCGTCTATTGCAGGCAGCGCAAGCGGAGCTGATCCGTGTCGCTCCGCTTGCCGGGCGTGAGGGCGCGGCTCCGCAGCACGCGCGTTCCGATCGGCACCACGATCGGTTGCAGCGTCGTGCAGCGATCGAGCGTCGCCAGGGCGGGGGCGAAGGCGACGCGGTCGTCGCTGACGGTCGGCGCGGGCGGGACCCCGAGGCCCGCCACGGCCGCGAGCAACTTGGCCGCGTTCGCGGCGTCGGCCGCGTCACGCGGCCGCCGGATGCTCGGCGCGAGGAGGCGGTACTCGCCGAGCGCCGACGGGATGCAGCGCCGGGCGGCGGGACGTGGGTCGACGTTGTTGGCGCAGATCGCGACGTGGAAGACGCACCGGCCGTTCTTGGCGGTGCTGCCGTCGAAGTCGCAGCGCGGGTCGCCGTCGACGCAGCTCGCGCGGTAGCGCGGGACGTTCCGCGCGCCGGGGCGGGCGCTGGTGAGCGGCGGGACCGGCTGCACGAACCACTCGGTGACGCAGTCGGTGCGCGGCGCGCCGGTGCCGGGGATGCACTCGCCGGGCGCGCCGGCGCGGCACGCGGGCGGGGGCGCGAGCTCGAAGGTCGCGGTGAAGACGAGCGTCCCGCCCGTCGACGCGAAGTCGGTGACGCCCACGAGATACGGGGTGTCGGCGGCGACCGGCAGGGTGAGGACGGCGGCGAAGCCGCTCGGTCCGTCGTCGTTGCAGCCGACGCCCGCGACGGCGCCGCAGGTCCCGGTGAAGGCGGCCAGCACCGTGTCGTAGTCGCTGCCGGCCGTGGAGAGGGTGAGCGTCCCGGCGAGGGGCGAGACGAGCCGGAACCAGACGCTCTTCGACGCCTTCGGGTTCGGGGTGACGACGCAGCTCGGCGTCGGGTCGTCCGCTGCGCTCGTCGCGAGGCGCGTCTCGATGGTCGTCGTGAAGGGGAAGCTCGTGACGTCGGTCGCGTCGTCGCAGACGTCGTTTGCGGGGGGCGGCGTGACGTTCAGGACTACGTCGACGCCGCTCACGAGCTCGCCGGCGGCGACGGGAATCTCGACGCCGGGCGTGCTCGGGTCGTCCGGGGGATTGGTCGCGGCTTCGTCATCGCCGCTCCATTGTTCGGGCGGACCCGGCAGCGTCGCCGGCGGGCTCAGCGGTCCGACGGAGGACCCGCCGGTGAAGAGCCGTGACACGGCCTCGATCTCGACCGTGTAGCGGCCATCGGGCGTCAGGCCCGCGAGCTCGTAGGCGCCGACGAGCGCGGCGGCCTCCGGCGCGACGCTGCCCGGCACGTAGCGCGCGCCGGACACCCAGCCGACGGCATCGCGCCGCGGATCGTCGACGTTGCGGGCGATCACGAACGCGCCGCGGAACGGCGCGTCGATGTCGCCGCGGCGGACCTCGCCCGTGATGGTCGCGGTCGTCGTGCGGAAGTCGGCGGCGGGGTAGAGGACCGAGAGCGACACCTCGTCGTCGCGGGCGAGCGTCGCCGTCTCGGCACCGCTCACGACGAAGGGGAACATGGTCGCGATGGCGTCGTCGCCGGCGGTCGTGCCGTCGAAGGCCTCGATCAGGTTGATCTGCGAGTGGTCGAGGTTCACGTAGTGGCCGAGCTCGTGGATCATCACGCCGCGGAAGGTGTCGAGGTCCACCTCGGGATTGCCGCCGCTCGCGATGCCGTCGATGAACTTTCCGTTGAGGACCGCCGAAGCCTCGGTGATCGCGGGGGGCGAGAACGAGCCGCACTCGGGCCCGGCGAACCCGAGGATGGAGTTCGACGCCCCGGCGCCGAAGAGCGCGTCGGTGATCGTGCCGTCGGTGTCGAAGACGATCGGGCTCAGACCGTCGTCGCAGACGCCGATGAAGAGGCCGACGTCGGTCGCGCCGACGTCCACCGGCAATGCGCCGGCGTCGCTGAAGGAGATGCTGGCGGTCGGCACCGCGGCCCAGAGCGCGAAGGCGTCCTCGACGAGCTGGCGGGCAGCCGTCTCGTCGAGGACGCCGAGGCCGCCGCGGTCCGAGCTCCACGGGACCGGCCGGGCCTGCCATACGAGCGGCTCGCCGGCGTCGTTGACGAAGAGCGGCCCGGCGGCGAGGGCGCGCACGGTCGAGAGCACGAGCAGCGCGAGCGCGCCGGCGAGAGCGAGTCGTCGGCGCACGCGACCTCAGCGACCGGCGTCGACGAGCCCGCGCACGCGCGAGAGAAAGGTCGCGAGCGGCACGGGGCCGGGCGAAGGCGTGGCGGCTCCCGGCGCGGCGAGCGCCCGCGGCGCGGTCGGCGGCGCGAGGTTCTGGTTGCCGACCTCGTTCTCGACGACGGCGGCGTCGGGCTCGCCGCGGACGTGGAAGCAGCCCTGGCCGAGGCCGACCGGGCTCGTGAAGCCGAGCGCGCTCTCGGGATGCACGAAGAGGACGACCGACTCCCCGGCGTGGTAGCGCGGGAGCGCGGGGTGCGGCAGCACGTGGGCGCCGTCCGCGCCGAGGCTCGTGCCGAGCTGCTTCACGGTGATGGTGTCCTCGGCCGGCCCCTTCAGCCGCTCGGACACGCGGAAGGTCGTCCAGGTCGCCGGGAGCCCGTGGGGGTCGCGTCCGCTCGTGACGCGCTCGACCCGTCCCACGAAGATGCGCGCGGCCTGTCCCGTCATCGCCGGCAGATCGACGGGGAGCGCCGTCATCGCCGCCGCGGCGCGGGCGAGCGCCGCGAGCGCCACCGCCGTCAGGACCGCTACGAGCGCCGGGCGACGAAGGATCATGGCAGCGCGCCGAGGTCGGCGTTCTTCGGTACGACGACCACGCCGCCTTCGCTCACCGTGAAGCGGCGCCGGTCCTCGGCCGGGTCGTAACCGATGGTCATGCCGGGCGGGACGACCACGCCCTTGTCGACGATCGCCCGCCGGACGCGGGCGTGGCGGCCGACCTCGACGCCGTCGAAGAGAATGGACTCTTTCACCTGGGCGTAGCTGTTCACGCGCACGCGCGGGCTCAAGATCGAGCGCTCGACGTGGCCGCCGCTGATGATGCACCCCTCCGACACCATCGAGTCGATCGCGACGCCGCGCCGCTGGCCTTCGGGATCGGCGAAGACGAATTTCGCCGGCGGGTGCGGATAGTAGGCGGAAAGCGTCGGCCAGCGCGGGTTGTAGAGGTTGAGCTGCGGGCTGATCGAGATGAGGTCCTCGGACGTCCGCCAATACATGTCGATCGTGCCGACGTCGCGCCAGTAGCCGCGTTGACCGTCGCGCATGTCGGGGATCGTGTTGGTCGAGAAATCGTAGGCGACGACGGTCGCCGAGCCTTCGACCATGCGCGGCAGCACGTCCTTCCCGAAGTCGTGCGAGGAGTCCGTGCGCTCGGCGTCGGCGGTCACCGCGCGGACGAGGGCCGCGCAGTCGAAGACGTAGAGGCCCATCGACGCGAGCCGCGTGCCCGTCGCGTCGGCGTCGACGGGCGGCTTTTCACGGAAGGCGACGATGGTGCCCGCGGCGCTGCAGTCGACGATGCCGAACTGGTCCATGTCGGCCGCCGGCACCGGGATCACCGCGACGGTGACGTCGGCGCCGCGCTCGCGATGGTATTCGAGCATCTGGCAGACGTCCATTTGGTAGATGTGGTCGGCGCCGAAGACGCAGACCTCGCGCGGCTGCTCGTTCTCGAGTACATCGAGGTTCTGGAAGACGGCATCCGCGCTGCCGCGGAACCACTGCGGGCCGACGTTCATGGAGGCCGGGACGGGCGCGACGTAGTGTCCGAGCTGGGGGGCCAGCTGCCAGCCGCGCGCCAGGTGCTGCATCAACGAGCCCGCCTTGTACTGGGTGAGCACGCTGATCTTCGAGATGCCCGAGTTGACGAAGTTGGAGAGGACGAAATCGATGATGCGGTAGCGGCCGCCGAAGGGGACGGCCGGCTTGGCCCGGTCGCGGGTCAGTGGGTAGAGGCGCTTCCCCTCGCCGCCGGCGAGGACCATCGCGACGACGTCGCTCGAGCTGCTTCTGGCCATGACGCGACAGTGTACCAGAAGACGTTTCGCCGGATGAACTCCGCGTGACCACGGTAGCGGGCTCCCCCCCGAGAGGCTAAAAGGAGCGGACCATGAGCTCCCTCGACTTCGTGAGCCGGGTCAACGCCGACTACGTCGAGGAGCAGTATCGGCGCTATCGCGCCGACCCGGGCTCGGTCGACGAACGCTGGGCGTTGTTCTTCGCCGGGTTCGAGATGGCCGACGGCGGCGCCCACGGCGGCAACGGACATGCCGCGCCGGTCGTGCGCCTCGCGCCCCACCGCACGACCGCGCCCGACGTCGAGCCCGTGCTCGGCGTGTTCGGGCTGGTGCACGCGTACCGCGAGCTCGGCCATCTGATGGCGCACCTGAATCCGCTCGCGCCGTCGCCCGCGGGCCATCCGCTCCTCGAGCCGTCCGAGTTCGGCTTCAGCCCGAGCGACATGGAGCGGGTCATCACGTGCGCCGACTTCAAGGGATGCAAGACGGCGGCCCTGGGCGAGCTGATCGAGCGCCTGCAGGCGACCTACTGCCGCACCTTCGGCGTCGAATACTTCCACATCCAGGAACGCGAGCAGCGGCTCTGGCTCGCCGAGCGCATGGAGCCGACGTCGAACCGACCCGAGCTCTCGGCCGACGAGCGCCGCGGCGTGCTCGACGATCTCGTGCTGGCGGAAGGCTTCGAGCAGTTTCTGCAGCTGCGCTATACGACGGCCAAGCGCTTCTCGCTCGAGGGTGGCGACGCGCTGATCCCGCTCCTCGACACGCTCGTCGAGGAGGCCGGCGGCCTCGGGGTCGAGGAGATGGTCCTCGGCATGCCGCATCGCGGCCGCCTGAACGTCCTCGCCAACATCCTCCGGAAGCCCTACGAGATGATTCTCGCCGAGTTCGAGGGGACCTTTCTCGCGAAGGCGGCGACGGGCGACGGCGACGTCAAGTATCACCTGGGCTACTCGCACGACTACGTGACGCGCGCCGGGCACAAGGTGCACTTGTCGCTCAGCGCGAATCCGAGCCACCTCGAGGCCATCAATCCGGTGATCGAGGGTATGGTGCGCGCCAAGCAGAACCACCTCGGCGACGGCGAGCGCTCGCGCGTCGTGTCCGTGCTGATGCACGGCGACGCGGCGTTCACGGGGCAGGGGATCGTCGCCGAGACGCTCGGCCTGTCGGAGCTCGAGGGCTATCGCACCGGCGGGACCATCCACATCATCGTCAACAACCAGATCGGGTTCACGACCTCGCCCGAGTCGTACCGGTTCACGCCGTATCCGAGCGACGTGTCGAAGATCATCCAGGCGCCGGTCTTCCACGTGAACGGGGACGATCCCGAGGCCGCCGTGCAGGCGGCGCGGCTCGCGATCGCCTTCCGGCAGCGCTTCAAGAAGGACGTGATCATCGACCTCGTCTGCTACCGGCGTCACGGCCACAACGAGCTCGACGACCCGACCTTCACACAGCCCGTGATGTACCGCGCGGTCGCGGATCACCCGACGCCGCTCGCCCTCTATCGGAAGCGGCTGGTCGCCGACGGCGTGGTGACGGACGCGGACGTCGATCGGCGGATGAAGGCGTTCCGAGACCTTCTCGACGACGCCCAGGCGTACGCGCGCGACTTCATGCCGCGCCAGCCCGTCTTCGCCTTCGGCGGGCTCTGGCGCGGGCTCGGCTGGGCGGGCAACGACTGGACCGCGAAGACCGCGGTGTCGGCCGAGGTGCTGCGTGAAGTCGCGGACGCGTTCGTACGGGTGCCCGACGGCTTCCACCCCAATCCGAAGGTGGTGAAGCTCATGGAGCAGCGCGCGGCCATGGTGCGCGACGGCGAGCACATCGACTGGGGCTGCGCGGAGGCGCTCGCGATCGGCTCGCTCGTGCTCGAGGGCACCCCCGTCCGCATGAGCGGCCAGGACGTCGGCCGCGGCACGTTCAGCCATCGCCACGCCGTGTTCCACGACGTCGAAAACGGGGCCCGCTGGGTGCCGCTCGACAACATCCGACCCGGGCAGGGCAAGTTCCTCATCCTCGACACCATGTTGTCGGAGAACGCCGTCCTCGGCTTCGAGTTCGGGTTCAGCTGGGCCGACCCGCACAAGCTCGTGATCTGGGAAGCGCAGTTCGGCGACTTCGCCAACGGCGCGCAGGTCATCATCGATCAGTTCGTCGCGAGCTCCGAGTCGAAATGGCAGCGCATGAGCGGCCTCGTGATGCTCCTCCCGCATGGGATGGAGGGGCAGGGGCCGGAGCACTCCAGCGCCCGGCTCGAGCGCTACCTGCAGCTCTGCGCCGACATGAACATGCAGGTCTGCAACCTGACGACGCCGGCGCAGTACTTCCACGCGCTGCGCCGCCAGATGCACCGCTCGTTCCGGAAGCCGCTCGTCATCATGAGCCCGAAGATGCTGCTGCGGTACAAGTGGGCGGTATCGTCGGCGCGCGAGCTCACCGACGGGGCGTTCTGCACGGTGCTCGACGAGCCGGCGGCGAGGACCGTCGACGTCGGGGTCGCGATCGATCCGCGGAAGGTGACGCGCGTGATCCTCTGCAGCGGCAAGGTCTACTATTCGCTGCTGGCGGGGCGGACCGAGCGCGAGATCGACACGACCGCGATCGTTCGCGTGGAGCAGCTGCATCCGTTCCCGCGCCAGGAGCTCGTCGGGATCCTCGCCGGCTACCCGGCGGCGCGGCAGGTGTTCTGGGTGCAGGAAGAGCCGTCCAACATGGGCGCCTGGCACTTCATCTGGAACCAGATGCGTTCCGTGCTGCCGGACACCCACACGCTTGCGTACGTCGGGCGGCGGGCGGCCGCGAGCCCGGCGACCGGCTCCTACAAGATCCACCAGCAAGAAGAAGCCGAGCTCATCAATCGGGCGTTCGCGCGCTGAGACTCGGGCGCGGACCCGCGCGGGCAGGAGGACAGGACGGTATGGCGTTCGAGGTGCGGATTCCGACGCTCGGCGAATCGGTGACGGAGGGCGTCATCGTGCGCTGGGCGAAGCAGGACGGCGAGCGCGTGGAGCGCGACGAGATCCTGCTCGAGCTCGAGACCGACAAGGCGAGCATGGAGATCGCCGCCGAGCGCGCCGGCGTGCTCCGCATCGTGAAGGAAGCGGGTGCGACCGTGGCGGTCGGCGAGGTCGTGGCGCGCGTCGAGGAGGGGGGCGCATCTGCCGCGGTGCCGAGCCCGTCCGCGGCCGCGCCGCCTCCCGCGGCCGCGCCGCCTCCCACGGCACCCGCCGCCCCGTCGCCGCTCCCGAGCGCGCCTCCGCCCGCAGGGCCGGCGAAGTCGCCGCCGCGACCCGTCGGGCCGCTCAGCCCGGCCGTTCGTCATTTGATCGACGAGCACGCGCTCGATCCCGCCGCCATCTCCGCGTCGGGGAGGGGAGGCCGCCTCACGAAAGGCGACGTGCTCGCGCATCTCGAGAAGGAGGCCGCGCCGGCGGCCGCCGCGCCCGTCGCGGCTCCGTCGATCGCGCCGGCATCGGCGCCGGCGGCGCGCGGCCCCGTGCCCGTCTCGGCGCCGAGCGCGGCGAAGGAGGGCGAGGAGGTCGTGCCGCTCAGCCGGCTCCGCAAGCGGATCGCCGAGCGGCTCGTCCAGGCGCAGCACACGGCGGCGATCCTCACGACCTTCAACGAGGTGGACCTGAGCGCCGTCATGACGCTGCGCGCTGCCCACAAGGATCGCTTCCAGAAGGCGCACGGCGTCGGGCTCGGGTTCATGTCGTTCTTCGCGCGCGCCTGCGTCACCGCGCTCGCGGAGGTCCCCGCGGTCAACGCCGAGATCCGCGGCGACGACGTCGTCTACAGGCACTTCGTGCACCTCGGGGTCGCCGTCGGCACCGAGCGGGGGCTCGTCGTGCCGGTGGTGCGGAACGCGCACCGGCGGTCGTTTGCCGAGATCGAGCGCGAGATCCTCCGACTCGCCGGACTCGCGCGCGAAGGCAAGCTCAGCATCGACGATCTCTCGGGCGGTACGTTCACCATCTCGAACGGAGGCGTCTACGGATCGCTGCTGTCGACGCCGATCCTGAACCCGCCGCAGAGCGGCATTCTCGGCATGCACAAGATCGAGAAGCGTCCGGTCGTCGTCGACGACCAGATCGTCGTCCGGCCGATGATGTACCTCGCGTTGTCGTACGATCATCGGCTGGTCGACGGCGAGCAGGCGGTGACGTTCCTCGTGCGCGTGAAAGAGCGTCTGGAGGATCCGGCACGCTTGCTCCTGGAGGTGTGATGACGAGCGAAGCCTACGACCTGATCGTCATCGGTTCGGGTCCGGGCGGGTACGTGGCGGCGATCCGCGCGTCCCAGCTCGGCATGCGGACCGCGGTCGTCGAGAAGGACGCGACGCTCGGCGGTACGTGCTTGAACGTCGGCTGCATTCCGAGCAAGGCGCTCCTCGACTCGAGCGAGCTCTATCATCAGGCGGCGGGCGGCCTCGCCGTCCACGGGATCGGGGCGAGCGGCGTCACCCTCGACCTTCCGGCGATGATGGCGCGCAAGGACAAGGTCGTGAAGCTCGGAACCTCCGGCCTCAGCGGTCTCTTCAAGAAGAACAAGATCGACTGGGTGAAGGGGCGGGGGCGTTTCGCCGATGCCCGTCGGCTGGTGGTGCGCGACGGCGACCGCGAGCAGACGATCGCCGGTGATCGGATCCTGATCGCGAGCGGCAGCGAGCCGAGCCCGTTGCCGGCCTTGCCGTTCGACGGCGAGCGCGTGGTGAGCTCGACCGAAGCGCTCACGTTGCCGGCGGTGCCGAAGCATCTGCTCGTGATCGGGGGCGGGGCGATCGGCCTCGAGCTCGGATCGGTGTGGGTGCGGCTCGGAGCGAAGGTCACGGTCGTCGAGTTCCTCGACCGGATCGTGCCCATGATGGACCGCCAGATGGGCATCGCGCTGCAGAAGGCGCTCCAGAAGCAGGGCATGACGTTCCTGCTCCAGACCGCGGCCGTGAAGTCCGAGCGAACCGCCGGCGGCATGAAGGTGACGCTCGAATCGAAGGGGCAGGCGTCGGAGATCGAGGCGGACGTCGTGCTGGTGTCCGTCGGACGCCGCCCGCATACCGACGGCCTCGGCGCCCGTGAGATCGGGGTCGCGTTCGACGAGCGCAACCGTGTCGTCGTGAACGAACGCTTCGAGACGAGCGTGGCCGGCGTGTTCGCCATCGGCGACGTCATCGCCGGACCGATGCTCGCGCACAAGGCGGAGGAGGAGGGGACCGCCGTGGTCGAGATGATGGCCGGACACGCGGCCCACGTGAACTACGCGGCGCTCCCGAACGTCGTCTACACGTGGCCCGAGCTCGCGAGCGTCGGGCTGACGGAGGAGGAGGCGACGCAGCAGGGCATCCCGCTCGCGGTCGGCGCCTGTCCCTTCCAGGCGAACGCCCGCGCGCGGTGTCTCGGCGAAACCACCGGCTCGGTGAAGATGCTCGCCGACGCGCGAACCGACCGGATCGTCGGCGTCCACGTGCTCGGTCCGCGGGCCTCGGACCTGATCGCGGAAGCCGCGATCGCCATGGAGTTCGGCGCCTCCGCGGAGGACGTCGCCCGCTCCGTCCACGCGCACCCCACGCTCGCCGAGGCGCTCAAGGAAGCGGCGCTGGCCGTCGGGAAGCGCGCGATCCACCTATAAGGTATCGGGGTCGCGCCCTTCCGACGGCTCAAGTCTTTGATTTCACTCGCGACATCGCTCCTCGACGAAATGTCGTTGAAAATGATTCTCAATGTCCCTACAAAGGCAACCATGATCGTGTGCCTGTGCGCCAACGTCTCCGAACGCGAGCTCGTCGAGACCATCACGGCAGGGGCCACCACCGTGAAGGAGATCGGACGTCGGTGCGGCGCCGGGACCGGTTGTGGCGGCTGCAAGCCGCTCATCCGCGAATGCCTCGCCCGGTGTCGCGCCGCGGTCGCTCGGGAGTCGGCGTACGCGGCCGACGCCGCCCCGCTCGCGGCCGGGCAGGTCTGAGTCTCGCTCGACGGGACCGCGCGACGTGCTAGCGTGGCGCCACCCGCAACCGGAGGAGGGATCCATGAAGGGCAACAAGCGCGTCATCGAGTTCCTGAACGACGTCCTGACCGGTGAGCTGACCTCGGTCAACCAGTACTTCATCCACGCCAAGATGTGTCAGAACTGGGGCTATCGCGCACTCGCCGCCCATATCCGGAAAGAGTCGATCGACGAGATGAAGCACGCCGACGACCTCATCGAACGCATCCTCTACCTGGAAGGCCTCCCGAACCTGCAACGGCTCTACAAGGTGAGCGTCGGGGAGACCGTGCCGGAGCAGTTGAAGCTCGACCGGCAGCTCGAGGTGGAGGCGGTCGCGCGCCTGAACAAGGGCATCGCGCTCTGTTCCGAGGTGGGCGACAACGGGACGCGCGAGCTCGCGGAGCACATCCTCGTCAGCGAGGAAGAGCACCTCGATTGGCTCGAGACCCAGCTGCACCTCGTGGCGACGATCGGCGAAGCGCACTACCTCGCGCAGCAGGTGCGGAAAGACGACGACTGACGGGCGTCACATCAGGCAGCAGGTGACTTCCAGCAACGCCGGGTAGAGGCGATTCGGGTTGGTGCAGCGCACCGCGCCGCCGTGGCCGTCATCCGCGGGACGGACCTCGACAGGATCGCACGACGACGAAAAGGGCTGCAGCGAGAAGGCGTTCAGCAGGCGATACGCGATGACGCCGTTGCGCACGCCGCGGACGCCGCCGGCGGTCGGGCATTCGATTCCGACCGTCGTGAGAGGCCCCGCGACGGCGTGCATCGTACCGCATCCGGTCGGCCCCGTGGGGGCCGCGGCCCGCACCCCGGCGGGCGGCCAGAGGGCGGGCGGGCGCAGCCCGTCGCCGCGCTCGAAGAGGTTGAAGACGTAGGTGCCGTCGTTGCTCTGGTCGAAGACGTCGACGCCGCGCTGATCGAGTACGACGTTTCGTTCGAGCACCGCGCCGCGCGACTCGGGATCGAGGCGGAGCCCCGGTCCGGCGTTCGCGACGATGCGATTGGCGACGATCCGGCATTGGTCGCAGTCGCGGAGGTCGATCGCGGCGCCCTTCGCGCCCGTCGCGTTCGCGAACACGTCCGCTCCGTCGAGGAGGAAGCGCTTGCTCTGCTCGACACGGATCGCTCCTCCCTCCTCGCTGCTGCGGCCGTTGCGGTGGAAGACGCCGTCGCGGACGCGCACGCCGTCGGTGCCGACGACGAGGAGGCCGACGCCGCAGCTGTCGGCGATCCGGACGTCGCGCACCTGGACGCGGACGGCGTCGGCGACGGCGACCCCGGTCACGAATCCCTGCACGAGGCCGGGACCGAGGATCTGCGCGTCGTCGGCCGTTCCCTCGACGGCGATGCCGCTCGGCGCGGCGCCGTCGGGGCAGGCGCGTGCGGAGGCGATGGTGTGCCCGTTCAGCTGCAGCACGCTGCGCGGATTGCGCAGCGTGACGGCGATCCCTTCGCAGCGGAGGTCGCGGTCGAGGACGGCCTCGGCGTCGACGACGGCGCCGCAGCGCACGTTCGGGGCCCGCCCCGCGAATGCAAGGGCGGCCGCGGCGATGGCGCCGATCACGGCGCCGCCGGCGAGCGGGGCGATCCGCATGGGGAGCATCCTCGCCGGACGCGGGCCTGCCCGCAATGGGACCGCCGCGCGCCCGGGGATCAGAGCTCGGGGCTCGCCGGCAGGATCGTTGACCCCATGAGGTACGTGTCGACGCCGCGGGCAGCCTCGCGACCTTCCCAGATCGCCCACACGACGAGCGACTGCCCGCGCCGCATGTCGCCGCAGGCGAACACGCCGGGCACGCTCGACTGGTAGTCGGCGCCGACGGCGACGTTGCCGCGCTCGTCGAGCTCGACGTCGAGCTGCTCGATCATGCCCGCCTTCTCGGGGCCGACGAAGCCCATGGCCAGAAGCACGAGGTCGCAGTCGAGCTCGAACTCGCTTCCCGGGACCTCGACCATCTGCGGGCGGCCGTGTTCGCCCTTCCTCCATTCGAGGCGGACGCCGTGGAGCTTCTTCACGTTGCCATCGGCGTCGCCGCTGAAGCGCTTGGTGCTGATGCTCCAATCGCGGATCACGCCCTCCTCGTGCGACGAGGAGCTCCGGAGGATCATCGGCCAGGACGGCCAGGGGGCGATCTCCGCGGTGCGCTCTTCGGGTGGCTTCGGCAGGAGCTCGAACTGATGCACGCTCTTGGCGCCTTGGCGATTCGAGGTGCCGAGGCAGTCGGAGCCGGTGTCGCCGCCGCCGAGGATCACGACGTTCTTGCCGGTCGCGAGGATCTGGTTCGGGACGGTGTCGCCCGCGACCTTCTTGTTCTGCTGCGGCAGGAAGTCCATCGCGAAGTGGATGCCCTTGAGGTCACGGCCGGGGATGGGGAGGTCGCGTGCGGCCGTCGCGCCCCCCGCCAGCACGATCGCGTCGAACGTCGCGCGTAGGTCGGCGACGGAGACGTTCCTGCCGACGTTGGCGTTGACGTGGAACACGACGCCTTCTTCGCGCATCTGCCGCAAGCGCCGCTCGACGACGTGCTTCTCGAGCTTGAAGTCGGGAATGCCGTAGGTGAGGAGCCCGCCGATCCGGTCGGCGCGCTCGAACACCTCGACCTCGTGCCCGGCGCGATTCAACTGCGCGGCGACGGCGAGCCCGGCGGGCCCCGAGCCGACGACGGCCACGCGCTTTCCGGTCCGACGACTCGGCCGGATCGGCGGCACCCAGCCCTCCTTGAAGGCGTACTCGATGATCTGCTTCTCGATCTGCTTGATGGTGACCGGGTCGTCGTTGATGCGAAGGACGCACGCCTCCTCGCACGGCGCCGGACACACGCGGCCGGTGAACTCGGGAAAATTGTTGGTCGAGTGCAGCCGGTCGAGCGCTTCCTTCCAGCGGCCGCGATACACGAGGTCGTTCCAGTCGGGGACGATGTTCCCGAGCGGGCAGCCCTTGTGACAGAAGGGGATGCCGCAATCCATGCAGCGCGCGCCCTGTTGCTGAAGCTTGTCCTCGGGGAGCTTGCCCTCGAGCTCCCGCCAGTCCTTCAGACGTTCCGCGACCGGCCGGCGCGCCGGCATCTCCCGCGGAATCTCCAGAAAACCGGTGATCTTTCCCATGGGGATCGCCTCAGACCGAAGCGAGGCGCGAGGCCTCGCTGTCGAGGTGGGCCGCGGCGAGAACCTTGCGGTATTCGACCGGCATGACCTTCTTGAACAGAGCCGCCGCGTCGCTCCAGTTCGACAGGATGCCCGAAGCGACGCTGCTCCCCGTGTATGCGTGGTGGCGGCGGATCAGGTCTTTCACGGTCGCGAAATCCTCCTCCTGCATCGGATCGAGCTCCACCATGCTCCTGTTGCAGTGGCCGGCGAAGTCGTCGTCGACGTCGTACACGTACGCCACGCCGCCGCTCATGCCCGCCGCGAAATTGCGGCCGGTCTTGCCGAGCACGACCACCATGCCCTTGGTCATGTACTCGCAGCCGTGGTCGCCGACGCCCTCGACGACGGCCGTGGCGCCGCTGTTGCGGACGGCGAACCGTTCACCGGCCTGGCCGCGGCAGAAGACCTCGCCGCCGGTCGCGCCGTAGAGCGAGACGTTGCCGACGATCATGTTGTCCTCCGGCGCGAACGTCGCGGCGCGGGACGGGAACACGACGATGCGCCCGCCCGAGATGCCCTTGCCGAAGTAGTCGTTGGCGTCGCCCTCGAGGGTGACGGCGATGCCCGGCGCCATGAAGGCGCCGAAGCTCTGGCCGGCCGAGCCGGAGAACGTGAGCCTGATCGTCTCGGGCGGCAGGCCCTGCGCGCCGTGGCGCCGGGAGACCTCCGCCGACAACATGGTGCAGACCGTCCGGTTGACGTTGCGGATCGGAAACGCCGCCTCGACCGGCGTGCGGTGCTCGAGCGCGGGTCCGCAGGTCGCGATGAGCCGGTTGTCGAGCGCGCCTTCGAGCCCGTGATCCTGCGTCGTGACCGCGTGGATGGCGACGTTCTCCGCGACCTCGGGGCGGTGGAGGATCTCGGTCAGATCGAGACCGCGCGCCTTCCAGTGCTCGATCGCCTCGCGGGTCTCGAGCTTGTCGACGCGCCCCACCATCTCGGCGAGGTTGCGGAAGCCGAGCTCCGCCATGATCTCCCGAACCTCCTCGGCGAGGAACATCATGAGGTTCACGACGTGCTCGGGTCTGCCCTCGTATTTCTTGCGGAGCACCGGGTCCTGCGTGGCGATGCCGACCGGACACGTGTTGAGGTGGCAGACGCGCATCAGGATACAGCCCGACGCCACGAGGGCCGACGTCGCGAAGCCGAACTCCTCGGCGCCGAGCAGCGCCGCCACCGCGACGTCCCGGCCGGTCTTCAGCTGACCGTCGGTCTCGACCCGGATGCGGCCGCGCAGGTCGTTCATCACGAGCACCTGCTGGGTCTCGGCGAGGCCGAGCTCCCAGGGGATGCCCGCGTGCTTGAGGGAGGTGAGCGGTGACGCGCCGGTTCCGCCGTCGTGGCCGCTGATCAGCACGACGTCGGCCTTGGCCTTCGCGACGCCCGCGGCGACGGTGCCGACGCCAACCTCGGCGACCAGCTTGACGCTGATGCGCGCCCGGTTGTTGGCGTTCTTCAGGTCGTGGATGAGCTGCGACAGATCCTCGATCGAGTAGATGTCGTGGTGCGGGGGCGGCGAGATCAGGCCGACGCCCGGCGTCGAGTAGCGGATCTTCGCGATGTACTGGTCGATCTTGTGGCCGGGGAGCTGGCCGCCCTCGCCGGGCTTCGCGCCCTGCGCCATCTTGATCTGGATCTCGTCGGCGTTGACCAGGTAGTGGCTCGTGACGCCGAAACGCCCCGATGCCACCTGCTTGATCGCGCTGCGGCGCGAGTCGCCGTTCGGATCGCGCTCGTAGCGCACGGGATCCTCGCCGCCTTCGCCGGTGTTGGACTTGCCGCCGATACGGTTCATCGCGATCGCGAGGTTCTCGTGGGCCTCGCGGCTGATCGAGCCGAGCGACATGGCGCCCGTCTTGAAGCGCTTGACGATCTCGCTCGCGGGCTCCACCTGGTCGAGGGGGATCGACTTCGACGGCCGGAACTTGAGCAAGCCGCGCAGCGTGCAGAGGTTGCGGCTCTCGTCGTTCACGACCGCGGAATACTGCTTGAAGAGCGCGTAGCTGCCGGCGCGGACGGCGTGTTGCAGCTTCGCGATCGAGTTCGGGTTGTACATGTGGAACTCGCCGCGGCGGCGCCACTGGTAGTGGCCGCCCGGATCGAGCTGGCCGTCGAGCTCGGGTGCGACGGTGTAGGCGCGCGTGTGGCGCGCGCGGCTCTCCGCCGCGATCGCATCGAGGCCGATGCCTTCGATGCGCGAGGCGGTGTTGGTGAAGTACGCGTCGATGAGCTCGCGGTTGAGGCCGATCGCTTCGAAGATCTGGGCGCCCCGGTAGCTCTGGATGGTCGAGATGCCCATCTTGGTCATCACCTTGAGGATGCCCTTGTTGGCCGCCTTCAGGTAATGCGCCACCGCGTCGTCCTCGCTTACGCTCTTGAGGATGCCGTCGCGGACCATTTCGGTGACGGTCTCGATCGCGAGGTACGGGTTGATCGCGCCGGCGCCGTAGCCGACGAGCAGCGAGAAATGCTGCACCTCGCGCGGCTCGCCGGACTCGATGACGAGGCCGCAGCGGGTGCGGGTGCCCGCGCGGATGAGGTGGTGATGGACCGCCGCCGTCGCGAGCAGGCTCGGGATCGGCGCGTTCTCCTCGTCGAGGCCGCGATCGGTGAGTACGAGCAGCGTTGCGCCGTTGCTGATCGCGACCTCGGCTTCCCAGCAGAGCACCGAGAGCGCTTTCTCGATTCCGGCGCCGCCGTCGGCGACCCGGTACAGCATCGGGATCGTGACGGTTCGCAGCCTGTCGCGATCGAGGCTCTTGATCTTGGCGAGCGCCTCGTTGTCGATGACCGGCTCCTCGAGCTCGAGCTGCCGGCAATGGTCCGGCGTTTCCTCGAAGAGGTTCTGCTCGCGCCCGATCGTCGCCTTGAGCGACATGACGAGATCCTCGCGGATCGGGTCGATCGGCGGGTTCGTGACCTGGGCGAAGAGCTGCTTGAAGTAGTTGAAGAGGAGCTGCGGCCTGTTCGAGAGCACCGCCAGGGGGGTGTCGGTGCCCATGGAGCCGACCGCCTCCTGGCCGTTCAGCGCCATCGGCGCCATGAGGAACTTCAGGTCCTCCATGGTGTAGCCGAACGCCTGTTGGCGGGTGAGCCGCTCCGCGTCCTCGTAGGGCGGCGGCACGCCGGCCGGCGGCTCGAGATCGTCGAGGCGCGTCAGGCTCTCGTCGAGCCAGCGCTGATACGGCTGGCGGCGCGCGATTGCGGCCTTGAGCTCCTGGTCGGCGATGATGCGGCCTTGTGCGAGGTCGACGAGGAACATGCGTCCGGGTTGCAGGCGTCCCTTGGCGACGACGTTCTCGGGCGCGATGTCGAGGACGCCGACCTCGGACGCCATGACGACGAGCCCGTCCTTCGTGACGACGTAGCGCGAGGGTCGGAGGCCGTTCCGGTCGAGCACGGCGCCGATGACGGTGCCGTCGCTGAACGCGATCGAGGCCGGGCCGTCCCATGCCTCGGTGAGGCACGCATGGTAGCGGTAGAAGGCCCGCTTTTCCGGGCTCATGCTCTCGTGCTTCTGCCACGCCTCCGGGATCATCATCATGACCGCGTGCGAGAGCGGCCGGCCGGTGTGGACGAGGAGCTCGAGCGCGTTGTCGAATGCCGCCGAGTCGCTGCCGCCCGGCGCGATGATCGGGAAGAGATTCTCGACGTCGTCGCCGAAGAGCGGGGAAGCGAACATGGACTCGCGCGCGTGCATCCAGTTCACGTTGCCGCGCAGCGTGTTGATCTCGCCGTTGTGCGCCACGTAGCGATACGGGTGCGCGCGGTCCCAGGAGGGGAAGGTGTTGGTGCTGAAGCGCTGGTGGACGAGAGCGAGGGCGCTCGTGAAGGCCGGATCGGTCAGGTCCTTGTAGAATTGCGCGATCTGATCCGGCAGGAGGAGGCCCTTGTAGTTCATCGTCCGAGTCGAGAGGCTCGGCACGTAGAATGACTCCGAATCGCGGAGCCCCGAGTCGCGCACGAGGCGTTCGACGCGCTTGCGGATCACGTAGAGCTTGCGCTCGAGCGCGGCCTGATCCGGTGTGGTGCGCCCGCGCCCGATGAAGATCTGCCGGATCTCGGGCAGCGACGCACGCGCCAGGGGGCCGCACTTGTCGGCGTCGACGGGCACGCGCCGCCAGCCGAGGAGCCGCTGGCCTTCGTCGCGGACCACCTTCTCGAACATCTCGAGACACTCGTTCCGCTCGTCGACCCGCTCGGGGAGGAACACCACCCCGGCGCCGTACTCGCCGAGCGGCGGCAGCGTGACGTCGAGCGCCGTGCAGGCCTTGCGGAGGAACGCGTCGGGCATCTGTGTCAGGATGCCGGCGCCGTCGCCCGTCAGCGGATCGCAGCCGCAGGCGCCGCGGTGGGTGAGGTTCGCCAGGATCTGCAGGCCCTGCTCGATGATCGCGTGCGACTTCTCGCCCTTCATGTTGACGACGAAGCCGACGCCGCACGCGTCGTGCTCGTGCATCGGGTCGTAGAGGCCTTGGCGTCCGGGGGGTCGCGTCGGGTGCATGGGTCGTCCTCCTAGTGCACGCCCTTCAAATGCAGGGCCTTCTCCGAGATCCGCCGGCCCCGTCGGGGAGCGGGCGCGGGCTCGATGACCGGGATCTGGCTGCGCTCCGTGTGGGTCGAGAGGACGACCATCGTCTCGGTGCGGACGACGCCTTCGATCGCGCGGATGCGGCTGATGAGCTCCTCGAGGGACGACGTGTTGCGCGTCTTGGCCTTGAGGATCATCGTGTGGATGCCGGTCACGTGGTGACACTCGAGCACGTCGGCGAGCGACTCGATCTCGCGCTCGAAGCTGTCGATCGCGTGCGGATGGCCGGTCGAGACGCCGATGAAGGCGGTGATGTCCTTGCCGAGGCGTCGGGCGTCCACGACCGCCCGGTAGGCGGTGATGATCCCGCCATCCTCGAGCTTCTTCACGCGCTCCAGCACCGACGGCGCCGAAAGGCCGACGCGCTCCCCGATCTTGGCGAGAGGCAGGCGGCAGTTCTCCTGCATCAGGGTCAGGATCTGGCGGTCGATGTCATCGAGGTCAGGATGCTCTTCGCCTAATTTCATGAGGTGTCGCCCCCTGTCGGCCGAACAGACGTATAGGCAGACCGACATTTTGTCAAGTTTCATTAGGTTGGTGCCGCATCGTGCGATGTCCGCGCTTCGCCCGCGGCACGCCCGGGCGCGACCCGCGTACGGCCGGCTCGCCTCCCGCCGGGCGCGCCGCTACAGTCCGCGCCGAAAGGAGCGCCGCGTGATCCTCACCCATGACGTGATCCTGAACGAAATCGCCGAGGGGCGGCTCGTCATCGACCCCTTCGAGCCGAATCAGGTCGGTCCCGCATCGGTCGACCTCCACCTCGGCGACGAGATCCGCGTCATGCAGGGCGGGCCGCCCGTCATCGACCTCGATGACGACGCCGACTACCGGACGGTGACGCAGGTGCGCCCCCTCAGGGAGCCGTACGTGCTGCAGCCCGGCGAGACGATTCACGGGATCACGCGCGAGCGCATCCACCTTCCTCCCGACGTGGGCGGTTGGCTCGAGGGCCGCAGCCGCTACGCGCGGCTCGGGCTCATGATCCACGTGACGTCGGGGTTCGTGGCGCCCGGCGTCGACAACCGGCAGGTGCTCGAGATGTCGAACGTCGCCGGCCGGCCCCTGCGGATCCGCGCTGGAATCCGTCTCTGTCAGATCGTCCTGCAACGCGCCGAGGGCTCGGCCGTCTACGCCGGCCGGTTCGCGGATCAACAGCGCATCTGAGCCGACCGCGAGGGGCCACGCCGCGCGGAGCGGGGACTATTTGGGAGGCATCCGCAGCGCGCCGTCGAGGCGGATCGTCTCGCCGTTCAGCATCGAGTTCTCGATGATGTGTCTGGCGAGGGCCGCGAACTCGGATGGCCGGCCGAGCCGAGACGGAAAGGGGATGCCGGCGCCGAGCGCGTCGCGATGCTCCTGGGGGAGGAGCGCCAGCATCGGCGTGTCGAACGTGCCGGGGGCGATGGTGCAGACGCGGATGCCGAGGGAGGCCAGGTCGCGCGCGATCGGCAGGGTCATGCCGACGACCCCGCCCTTCGACGCCGAGTAGGCGGCCTGGCCGATCTGGCCGTCGTACGCCGCGATCGACGCGGTGTTGATGATGACGCCGCGTTCCTTCTCCTCGTTCGGCTCGTTCGTGGCCATGGCGGCGGCGGCGAGCCGGAGCGTGTTGAAGGTGCCGAGCAGGTTCACCTTCAGCACCATGTGGAACATGTCGAGCGGGTGCGGTCCCTGCTTGCTGAGGGTGCGGAGCGCGATGCCGACGCCGGCGCAGTTCACGCAGGCGTTGACCTTGCCGAAGGCGGCGACCGTCTTGTCGACGGCGGCCTTCACTTCGTCCTCCGACGTGACGTCGGCGGGCGCGAAGACCGCCTGGTTCGCGCCGAGTTCCGCGGCGAGCTTCTCGCCCGGAGACTGAGGCCGGTCGAGGATGGCGGCGCGGCCGCCGCCGGCCACGATCGTGCGAACGGTCGCCTCACCGAGGCCGGACGCACCACCGGTCACGATCGCCACTACACTGTCGAGCTTCATGAAATTCCTCCTGCGTCGATGCGGGTTGGCTCAGATCCCTAGCGGATCGGCCGACCCTTCGCCACGGGCGCCGGGCGCTCACACGGGGAGCAGCAGGACGGCGACGGGGCAGGGCGCTTCGGCGAGCACGGCCTCGACGTGCGTTCCGAAGAAGGCGCGGCGGGCGTGAGGCCGCGTCGCGGCTCCGAGGACCATGAGGTCGGCGGTGGCCGCCGCGTGGAGCAGCGCCCGCTCGACGTTCGCGGCCTCGATCATCTCGGTGCGGACGGCCACCCCCGCGTTCGCTCCCCGCTGCTGCACGTCGGCGAACATGACCTCGACGGCGGCCGTCGTTTCGGCGCGGACCTCGGCCGCGCGCGCGCGGCCGAAGATGGTGAAGGACGACTCGATGACGTGGAGCGCGGTCACGGCGCCGCCGACGCGCGCCGCGTAGAGCATCGCGAGCTCCACGGCGGCGCGCGCGTAGGGGCCGTCGCGTACCGGCAGGAGGATGCGCGGCGGCGCGGCGCTCGCGTCGGCGCGTCCGGGGAGATGGCGCTCGGTCGGTCCGCTCCGCACGACGAGCAACGGGCAGGGCGTCGCCGCGGCGATCGCCCGGACGTACTCGCCCCCGAGCGGATGCCGGCGCGTGGCCTCCGAGGCGCCGAGGACCATGAGGTCGTAGCTGCGCGCCGCCTCGCGCAGGATGACCTCGGCGGCGGGATCGCCGCTGTCGGTCTTGCGGGTCAGCGCCGGCGCCCCGGCCGCGCGCGCGAGCCGATCGAGCTGGTCGAGATGCGCGGCGCGCGGCGCGCCGGCACGGCGCGCGCCTCCGAAGAAGCGCCGCGGCGTGCGTTCGACGTGGAAGGCGACGACGCTCGCCGCCGGATCGCCCGCGACGAGCGGGCCGATCAGCTCCATCGCGCGCTCGGCGTTCTGACCGCCGCTCGTCGGCAGCAGCACCTTCAGTCCGGCGGTGGGCAGCAGCGCCTGCGCGCGCTCGGCGTGGAGACGCAGGCGCTCCGCCTCGTCGGGCGCCACCGGAATGTGCCGGGTGGTCCAGCGCAGGAGCGGTCCCGCGATCGCCGACGTGAAGATCGCGACCATGACGATCGCCGCGTACATGGGTCCCGTCAGAATCCCGAGCGACAGGCCGACGAGCGCGATCACGAGCCCGATTGCACCGCGCGCGTTCATGCCGCCGCCGATCGCGAGTGCCTCCCAGAACCCGAGCCCGCTCCAGTAGGCGCCGGCACCGGCGCCCACGAGCTTGCCGGCGCACGCGACCGCGATCACCGCCAGCGTCGCGCCGAGCTCGACGCCGTGCGCCAGGTCCACCTTCAAGCCGGCGTACGCGAAGAAGATGGGGGCGAAGACCGCGAGGAGCGGTGCTTCGAGCTGCTCGAGCGTGGCCTTGCGGAGCCGCGGCGATCTTCCGATCACGAGACCCGCCACGAAGGCTCCGAACACCGCGTGGATGCCGATCGCCTCCGTGATCGCTCCGAAGAGGAGCGCGATCACGATGACGGTGCTCATCATCGCGTGGCGCAGCTCGACGCGGTCGTCGATCCATTGCAGCAGTGCGTGCACCGCGCGCGCGCCCGCGATCCACACGAGCGCGACGAAGGCAACGGTGCTCGCCAAGGCGAGCGCGACGCTGCTCACGCTCAGCTCGCCGCGGGTCGCGATGCCGGCGATGACCGACAGGAGCAGCCACCCGGTCGTGTCGTCGGTGACGCCGGCGCCGAGGATCACGACGCCGACGTTCCGCCGCATGAGATCGAGGTCGGTCAGGATGCGCGCGATCACCGGGATCGCCGAGACGGAGAGCGCGGTCGCGAGGAAGAGCGCGAAGATCAGGCGGTGGTCCGGAGCGACGAGCAGCCGCTCGGGGAGTACCCACCCGAGCGCGAAGGCGGTCGCGAAGGGCACGACCATGCCCAGGACCGAGGCGTAGAAGGCCGCGCGGCCGAGGTTCCGCAGCACGTCGATGTCGGTTTCGAGCCCGGTCATCAGGAGGAGCCAGATCATGCCGAGCCAGGCGATGACCTCGAGGAGCTGGAACTGCAGCGGGTCGCGCGGGAAGAGGGCCAGCTGCAGCGTAGGGGCCGCGAGCCCGAGGACGGACGGCCCGAGGAGGAACCCGGCGATGAGCTCGCCGATGACCGGCGGCTGCCCGAGGCGTCGGAAGACCTCGCCGAGCACGCGCGCGGCCGTCAGCAGGAGGGCCAGCTGCAGGAGGAACGTCAGCAGCGTGTGCGGTTGGATCCCCGGGGGCATCGAGCCGCACGATTCTAGGGAAGCGGTCGGGAGAGGTCGAGGCGGGGTGGCCCGCGGCGCCGTTCGCGCGGTGGCCCGCGGCGCCGGCGCGCGCGTCAGGCTCGCGAGGGCAATCCGGCGAACCAGGCGAGGATCGCCGGGTTCTCGTGGCGAGGATAGGTGTGGGAGAGGTCGGGAATCTCGCGATACACGAGGTGCGCGCCGGCCGCGGCGAGCGTGTCGCGCGCCAGGCGCGCCAGCGCGTCCGCCGCCGATGCGAGCGGCGCTGCGAAGCGTCCGGCGATCGCGGCGGCGAGCTCGGCGGATCGGCTGGGCGCGAGACGCTCGGCCGCGTCCTCCATCGCGGCCCGCAGCTCCGCGGCGACGACGCTCGCGGCGAGCGCCGCGCGCAGATACGCGAGCTCGGTGCGCGCGCGGGCGTTCTCGTCGGTCAGCGCCGCCTCCCGGGGAGTCGCGCTTCGCGCATGGGCGACAGTGGCGTGCGCCGAGTCGCCGAGTCAACGCGGCCCCGGTTGCCTGTCGTCGGTCCCGGTTGCCTCGCGTGCAGCGATCTGCGACAGCCGCATCATGGCGGGACCCCCGCATCTCCTCATGCTCTTGCGGCACGCGATCGCGGAGGATCGCAGCGACAGCGGTCGCGATCGGGATCGTCGGCTGACCGGCGAGGGCAAGCGCAAGCTCCGCGACGTGGTCGCGGGCATGCGGGCGCTCGACCTGCCGGTGGAGCGCGTGGTGTCGAGCCCGCTCGAGCGCGCGCGCGAGACCGCCGAGATCGTCGCCGAGGGCTACGGACTCGACGACGGCGTCGACGTGTCGCCCGCGCTCGCGCCCGGCGCCGGTCCCGACGCCGTGCTCGCCGCGCTCGCCGAGGTCGGACGGCCGAGCGGTGTGGTGCTGGTGGGACACGAGCCCGACCTGGCCGCTCTCGCGTCGACGCTCCTCACCGGTAGCCCGGGGCTGGTGGGCATGGGATTTCGCAAGGCCGGGCTCGCCGGCATCGTCGTCGCGACGCTGCCGCCGCGCAGCGCGGGCGCGCTCGAGTTCTTCCTGACGCCCGGACAGCTCCGGCGCATCGGCCGCGGCGGCTGACCGCAGCGCATCGCGCCGCGGAGCGTCGCACGGGGCGCGGCGCAGCGCCGCACCACAACCGATAGCGCTCGCGATGACGTTCGATCGCAAGCGTCGTCCCGACGCCATGCGATCTGCCGTGCCGTTCCCTTGGACGGTCGCTTGGAAACTTGCTTGTGCGTACGTGCGTGCGCTAGGTTGCGCCACCCCCCGGAGAAAGTGACGTTTCGCGCTTGCGGCGAGTGGTCATTACCGGCCTCGGTTGCATCACCCCTTGTGGCATCGGCGTCGAAGAGACCTGGGATGCGGTCGTTCGCGGGCGTTCGGGCACCAAACCGATCACCTCGTTCGACGCGAGCGGGTGTCACAGCCGGGTCGCCGGAGAGATTCCCGATTTCCGCGCGGATGATTTTCTCGCGCGCCGCGAGGTGCAAGCCTTCTCGCGCTGCCTCCATTTCGGTTTCGCCGCCGCGCGCATGGCGTGGGAGGACGCGCGCGCCACGGATGCGCTCGACCGCGATCGCGTCGGAGTATGCATGGGGAGCGCGGTGGGCGCGATCAGCCGGAACATCACCGACGGGCTGACGTTCGACGAGCGGGGCATCGAGCGCGTGCATCCGATGTGTCCGTTGCAGTATCCGGGAAGCCTGCCCGCCGAGGTGGCGATCGCGCTCGGGTTGCGCGGGCCCACGTACGCGATCTCGACGGCCTGCACCGCCGGCGCGGACGCGGCGGGTCTCGCGCTCGGGCTCATCGCCTCCGGCATGCTCGATGCCGCGATCGTCGGCGGGAGCGATGCACCGATCTTTCCGCTGCTCTTTCACTCGTTCGATCGCTTGCAGGTCGTGTCGCGCTTGAACGATCCGCCCGAGCGGGCGTCGCGTCCCTTTTCGCGTGACCGCTGCGGGTTCGTGTTGTCGGAGGGAGCGGGCGCCGTGGTGCTCGAGGCGGAGGAGGTCGCCCGTGAGCGGGGCGCGCGCGTGTACGCGGAGCTCGCCGGGTTCGGCGCGAGCTCCGACGCGCACCATCACCTGCATCCGGCGCCGGACGGCCGTCAGGGCGCGCGCGCGATCGAGCAGGCATTGCGGTACGCCGGCGTCGGTGCCGACGAGATCGACTACGTCAACGCCCACGGGACCGGCACCGTCAAGAACGACGTCGTGGAGACGTCGATCCTGAAGCAGGCGTTGGGCGAGCACGCCTATCGCCTCCCCGTGAGCTCGTCGAAGTCGATGCTCGGCCACATGATCGGGGCCGCCGCCGCGGTCGAGCTCATCATCTCGACGTTGAGCATCCACGCGGCGATCGTGCCGCCCACCATCAACGTCGTCGAGCCGGATCCCGAGTGCGATCTCGACTACGTGACCGACGGCGCCCGCGCCCTCGCTCCACGCGTGGTCCTGTCGCCGTCGTTCGGATTCGGATCCAGAAACGCCGCCCTCGTGGTGCGGAGGTACGAGACTGGAGGACACCGTCGTGGACAGCCTGAGTCGTAAGGTTCGAGACATCATCGCCATCGAGCTCCAGCTCGATGTACGGAAGGTCGTACCCGACGCGCGGCTGCGTCAGGATCTCGGGATGGATTCCGTGGCGGCGCTCAACATCCTGTTCGCGGCCGAGGAGACCTTCGGAATCGATGCGATCGATGTGACCGAGCTGGCTTCGGTATCGACGGTCGCCGACGTCGAGACGTTGGTGCGGCAGCTCGTCGGACTGCTGCGCGCGTCCTGAGGCGGCCCCTTGGCGAATCCCGCGAGTCCGCTGCGTCAGCCCGCGCGTCTACGCGAGAGCGGGCTGCCGCCGGTGTCCCGCATAGGGGGCGCCGATCTCGCGCTCGCGCGCGGGGTGCTGGCGTATCTGCGTCTCGTGGCGCGCTCCGTGTCCTGGGGCTGGGTCGATCGCGACGGGCGGCCCCTCGATGATCGAGATGTGGATCCGCGCCTGGGAGCGATGCGGCACCGCGAGAAACCGACGCTTCTGACCTATTACATCGCCGATGCGCTCGGTGTCGCGACGCTCGCGCTCGTGCACGACGCGTTCCTCCAATGGATGCGGGTGTCGCGGTGCATCGTCGACGATACGTTGGCCGGCCGCGTGAGCGCTTCGATCATCGACCGTCTCGGCGGACGCTTTACGGTGCTGCCGCTGCCCGGTGATCCGGAGCGGGTGCGCGGGGTGTACGAGGTGATCCGAGCCGGCGGCTCCTGCGCGTTCCCCGTCGACGGCGGCGGCCCGTACCGGGAGGTCGGTACGGGCGTCGTGGCGTTGGCGGCGTCGCTCGGCGCGAGCATCGTCCCGATGTCCGCCTCGCTCTCGCCCGCGGTGAGCTTCGCGCCGCAGTCGCGCGTCCGCGTGCCGATACCGAAGGGTCGCCTGGTCGTCGCGATGGGGGACGAGGTGCAAATCGGACGTGGCGCCGATCGCCGGGCCGTCGCCGCCGCATTGCGGGACACGCTCGACCAGTTGTCCGTCGCAGCGCGCGCCGACTGACGCCGGATCGGCCGCGCGTGTGAAGTGACATGCGACTTGGGCGCGGTCTTTACGATTGCGCATTGAGCGTAGCGACGGGCGCCGTGTACCGTGGGTCGGGGGGGTGTGGAGCAGCGCATGGGTCTCGACGCGTCTACGGCGGCTCTGAATCTACGTCACAGGTACATCGAGGGGCTGCTGACGCGTGCGGTTGGCGCGCTCGTGTTCGCGTCGTTCTTCGCCGCCGCCGCGTATTTCAACGTCGGGCTCTCGTGGGACCAGAGCGCCCCCGTGGTCGTGATTCTCTCGGCCATGGCGCTGATCAACATTCCGTACTGGTTCCTCGGTCGTAGGACGGGCTTCTCGCTCTCGTACTTCTATCTCCACTGGGCGTTCGATCTCGTCGCGATCACCGGCAGCATCTACTTCCTCGGCGGCATCGACGTGCCGCTCGTGCAGTTCACCTACATGACGATCATCTTGACCGCTGCGATCTTCGTGTCGCAGCGCGCATCCTTCCGGCTGGCGACCGGTGCCACCATCGCCTACGGCCTGCTCGGCCTCGCGGAGATCCAGGGGTGGCTGCCGCAACGGGCCGGCATTTGGCATCACCATTACGCGCCGACCCTGCGGGTGTTCATCGTCGGCATATCGGGCGTCACGTTCTTCGTCTTCGCGTATCTCGCGGGGACGCTCTCGGAGCTCCTGCGGCGCGCGAACGAGGAGCTGGCGGCGACCAAGGGCATCGTCGAAGAGCAGAATCGGTCGCTCGAGCAACGCGTTCACGAACGAACGCGCGAGCTCGAGTCGCGTACGCTCGAGTTGCAGGAACGCACTGCCGAGCTCGAGGAGCTCGTGCACATCGTGACCCACGACCTCCAGAACGTCGCGGTGGCGAGCACGGAAACGATCCGCAAGCTGCTCGAGCTCGACGGCGCGAGTTTCTCGCCCCGCGGCCAGAGGTACGTGGAGCGGCTCCAGCGCGATTGCCGCTTGATGGCGACGATGCTGCGGAACCTCCTCGAGGTCGTCACTCAATCGGAAGTCGCCGAGCGGCGGGAGTTCGTGAACGTGCAGGCCGTGGTTCAGGAAGCCGTTGCCCGGGCGCATGCCGTCGTCGAGAGCAAGCGAATCGACGTTCGGGTCGGAGACCTGCCGCCGCTGCTGGCGGAAGAGCAGAAGATGTACCATGTGTTCGAGAACCTCGTGTCGAACGCGTGCAAGTACGTGGGTGACAAGCCGAACCCGACCGTGGAGGTGGGGGGAGTCGTCCGCGGCGCCAGCATCGAGTACTTCGTGCGCGACAACGGCGTTGGTATCGAGCCGTCGCAGATGGGCCGGATCTTTCAGTTGTATCACCGCGCGCCCAATCAGACGGTGGCCGGCATCGTGCAGCAAGGGCACGGCATCGGCCTCGCCGTCGTGAAGCGGATCGTTCAGCGCTACGGGGGACGGATCTGGGTGGAGTCCGTCTTGGGGGAAGGGGCGACCTTCCGGTTGAGCTTTCCGCGTGAGATGCAACACATCGAAGAGGAAGTGAGGGACAGCGCATGAGCCAAGCGGCCTTGCTCGTGGAAGACAATAGCTCGCATGCCGAGCTGATTGCCGACGAACTGGAGTTGGCTCTCGACGGATGGGCGCTCGATCAGGTGCCGACGCTGGCCGAGGCGCGCGCGAAGATCGCGAGCCGGGCGTACGATCTCTTCGTGTTCGACTTCCGGTTGCCGGACGGGGACGGGATCGAGCTCCTGCGGGAAGTCCACGCGCAAGGCATTGCCACGCCGACGATCTTCGTGACCACGGCTTCGTCCGCGAAGTTGGCGGTCGACGCCATGAAGCTCGGCGCCGATGACTACCTCGTCAAAGAGGAGGGATACCTGGCCGTCCTGCCGTATCTGGTGCAGGAGGTGCTCAAGCGTCGCCAACTCGCATCGGAACGGCAACTCCTCGAAGAACGGCTTCAGCGGGCCGAACGCGCGGCGACGCTGGGCTATCTCGCATCCGGCCTCGCGCACCACATCAACAATCCGTTGGCGACCATCCGAACGTTTCTCCAGTTGCTCCCGACCAACATCGAGGACGTCGAGTTCCGCACCAAGTATCTCGAGATGGCGCTTGCCGAGAGTGAGCGGATTCGGGACCTCGTAAAAGACATCATGCGCGCGGCGACGGTGCCGCAGCAGGGGCACGAAGTGAAGCGGTTGAACGAGCTGGTGGAGCACGCCGAGAGCAGTGTGGCGGGCGAGATGCAGAAGCGCGGCATCGTGCTCACGAAGCGGATGGAGGCCGCGTTGCCCGCGGTACGCGTGCACGGCGAGGCGGCGACGTGTCTCCTGCTGACGTTGCTGCAGAACGCGGTGCGCTTCGCTCCAGAGGGATCGGAGATCGAGATCGACGCGCGGCGCGACGCCGCTTCGCGGCGGATCGTCGTCGAGGTTCGGGACCACGGTCCCGGTGTTCCGAGCGAGAACCGCGACAAGATCTTCGAGCCGTTCTTCACGACGGCGGTCGATGGCCTCGGCATGGGGTTGTTCGTCGCCTCACGCATCGCCGACCTTCAGGACATCGAATTGCAGTTGATGCCGACCCCGTCGCAGGGCGGCGCGGTATTCCGCGTCGGCTTCAAAGAGGCCGTTGCCGACGCGGCCGACCAGCCTCCCGTCGCCGTGGCGGTCTAGGTTGGCCGCGTGGTGCCGGGGTCGGGACGTGGCGCGCGGCGGTAATCGGCGCCTTGAGGGTGTGGCGGTCGCCGTATAGCTTCCGCAGGCGGTGAGTGAGCGGGAGACGCCAATGAGCAAAGCCGCGCTGGTCGTCGAGGACAACGGCTCGCATGCCGTGCTCATCAGCGATGAGCTGGCCGGGGTGCTCGACGGCTGGGAGCTGGACGTGGTCGGTACGATTGCGGAAGCCCGACGCCGCATGGGCTCGCGCCGCTACGATCTGTACGTTCTGGACTATTGGCTCCCGGACGGAGACGGCCTGGAGCTCCTGCGCGAGGTCCGTGCTTCGGAGATACGCGCACCGACGCTGGTCGTGACGACGGCGACCGCAGCCAAGGTCGCCGTGGAGGCGATGAAGCTCGGCGCCGATGACTACATCGTCAAAGAGGAAGGGTATCTCGCGACCCTTCCGTACGCGATTGCCGAGGTGCTCGATCGGTACCGGCTGGCGGACGAGCGGCGTGTGCTGGAGGAGCGGCTGCATCGCGCCGAGCGCGCGGCCACGCTTGGGTACCTCGCGTCGGGGCTGGCCCACCACATCAACAATCCTCTCGCGACGATCCGGACCTTCCTGCAGCTGGTGCCGACGCACTTCGGCGATCCGGAGTTCCGGGAGAGATACCTCGCGCTGGCGGTGGCGGATACCGAGCGGATCCGGAATCTGGTCCTCGACATCATCCGGGCCGCAACGGTGCCGCCGGAAGGGCGCGACACGCATCGCTTCGATGACGTCCTGGCGATCGCCGAAGAGGGCGTGGCCGCGGAGCTCAAAGCCAAGGGCCTCGTCTGTCGCCGGCGATTGCCGCTCGTGGTGCCGGAGATCCGGGTGCATCGCGAGGCCGCGGCCTGTCTGTTCCAGACCCTGCTCCAGAATGCGGCGCGATTCTCTCCTGAGGGGGCGGAGATCGAGGTCGATGTCGTGCACGATCCCGGTGCGCACCGGTTGGTGGCTACCGTGCGCGACCGCGGACCGGGGATTCCGCCGGAGCATCGCGATCGGATCTTCGAGCCGTTCTTCACGACCGCCGTGCACGGACTCGGGATGGGGCTGTTCGTCGCCGCTCGGATCGCCGATCTTCAGAACATCGAGCTGTCGTTGTTGCCCGAGGCCCCCGGCGCGGCGTTCCGCGTCGCCCTGCCCCTGGCGTGAGAGTGTCGACGGGTCAGTTGACCGCCTCCGCCGAAGCATGCAGCCCGGTCGACGCCGCGCGTTCGAAGAGAAACGCGGGGTGCAGGAGGAGCGCGAGTGCCGGCAACAGCGTGATTGCGCCGAGGCTCGAAACGACCATCGCAAGGGCGACGAGCACCCCGAGCTCGATGTGGAAGACGAATCCGGAAGCGCACAGGACGAGGTAGCCGCCCGCGATGGCGGACGACACGTAGACGATGGCCTTTCCTGACGATTGCATCGTGCTCGCGAGAGCCAAGCCGGGCGTGCGGCTGGTGGCGAGCTCCTCCCGAAAGCGGAACAGGAAGTAGACGGCGTAGTCCGAGCCGATGCCGACCGCCATGGCGGCAATCGGGGAGGTGATGACGTCGAGCGGGATGCCGGCGAATCCCATGACCGCGAAGTTCGTCAGCACGGCCAAGGCGAGCGGCGTAGCCACCATCAGGCCGCCGATCGCCGATCGAAGGACGAGTCCGGATACCAGGATGATGATCACGCCGATCTGCGCCATGTTGAGCACCTTGCCGTGGACCATCGCCTCGGTGAGGGCCGCGCTGGAAGCGATCGTGCCCGAGTAGCGCACCACGAAGTCCGGCGGGAAGGTGCGCGCCACCTCGGCGCGGACGCGTTCGAGTAGATGCTCCCCGTACTCGGTCGAGTCGTTGCGCAAGAAGACGCGTACGGCGGCGCGGCGATGCTCCACGTCGATCTGGCTGTTCAAGTCCTCCGGTCCACCGGACATCGAGTAGAGGAACAGGTACTGGCTGACGAGGTCGGCGGACGGAGGGATCGTCACGCGGCCGGCGGG
The DNA here is from genome assembly GCA_020848745.1 of Deltaproteobacteria bacterium. Classification (NCBI taxonomy): domain Bacteria; kingdom Pseudomonadati; phylum Myxococcota; class Myxococcia; species Deltaproteobacteria bacterium. Next base: position 246,921 of record JADLHM010000110.1, read on the forward strand.
CGCCCCCGTTATCGCGCGGTGCATCTCGCTGAGATAGTCGACGATCGAGAGGGTCTTGCCGACGTCTCGATCGCGCTCGACGAAGCGTTGCAGGTTCGCGATCGCCGCCAGCGCCGCCGGATCGTGGAGAGCGCCATCCCTCGGTCCCTCGACCAGGAACACGAGGGTGTTGGTGCCGCTGAACGTGCGTCCGAGGATGTCGTCCGCGACGCGAACCGGGTGCGAGGCGGGGAACTGGCGTTTGAACGTCGTGTCGACGTGGATCCGCATGGCGCCGACGAGCGCGAGCAGCACGGTGACGCCGGACGCCGCCACGATGGCGCCGGGATGGCCGGCGACGAGCGTGGCGAGGCGGCCGAGCATCCAGGATATGACGCGACCGCTCCGCGCTTCACGGGCGATCTCGTCGTACTTGGGAGCCGGCAGCAAGGCCCGCAGGGCCGGCGTCAAGGTCAACTCGATCAGCAGCGTCGCGAGGATGCCGAAGCCCGCGAGCAGTCCGAAGTTGCGGATCACGGCGGTGCGGAAAGCGATCAGCGAGAAGAACGACAAGGCGGCGATCGCGCCGGCCGTGAGCATGACCGGGCCGACGCGGGTCACCGCGACGCGGACCGCGACGTGGGCATCGCGGTAACGTTCGAACTCCTCGTAGTACCGTTTGAGGATCTGCACGGCATGCCCCGCCGCGACGGCGAGTATGAGAATTGGCGTCGTCGTGTTGAACGGGTCCAGGGGAACGCGCAGAAAGCCCATCAAGCCGAGGCTCCAGACGACCGCGAGGACGGCGGTCAGCACGGGCAGCACCATCCCTTGCACGGTTCGGAAGGCTTCGTAGTGGAGCAGGGCGATCATGAGGAGCGCGATCGGGAAGAGCACGACGGTGCGCTCGGTGATGCGCGCGAGCCCCGCGTTCAGGGCCACGGTGCCTCCGAGATACACATCGAACGTTCCGTCGTTCTCCTCGGCGACGATCTGCGCCACTCGTTGCTCGACCTCGGGGTAGCCGGGAAGCTCCGGGCTCAGCTTGAAGTTCGCGATGATGGCGGTCGCCGTGTCGTCCTCGGAGACGACGGTGCCGACGTAGAAGGGATTGACATGGATCCGGCGCCGCACCTCGGCGATGGCCGCGGGCGTGGTGGGCGCCGCTTCGAGAACCTGGCGGACCAGCATGGACTCGCCGTCGCCCTCGATCGCTTTGACGAGCGGTGAGGCGAGGCTGAGATACGTCGAACGGATCAGGCCTTGCACCTCGCCGATCCGGCGAGTGAGGCGCTCCACCTTGCGCAGGAAGGGCGGGGTGTAGATGTTGCCGTCCTTCGGAAACAGCCCCACCACGATCAGGTTCTTCTCCCCGAAAGTTCGCTCCAGCGTCTTCAGCGCCTGGATGTACGGGTGATCCTGCGGCAGGTTCGCGTCCGGATCGATCTCGACGCGCAGCGCGGGGAGCTGCGACGCCCAGAAAGCCGTCACGGCGAGCATCGCGAGGACGACGAAGAGGCGATGGCGGACGACCCAGTCGACGTAGCGCTCGAACGCGCTCACTCGCCCCCCGCCATGCACGGCTATTTGCCCGCGCCGCCGCTCGCCGGTCAAGGACGCTCCGCGTCGTGTGTCGTGCATGGCGTCGGCGACGCCGCGATGCTACGCGGGCGCACGGCGGCGTCGGCGAGGGATCCGGAAGCCGGCGGCGCGAGGAGGGGGGATGCATCGGATGCTCGTGCTCATGATGATCCTCGGGTCGATCGCGCTGGTGGCGATCGCGCAGGCGAGCTTCAGCCCCGAGGTCGCGGCGGCCTTGCGGTCGTCGAAGGAGATCTACGTCGCGACCAAGCGCGCCGACGGGACGCTCGGCAAGGTCGTGCCGGTGTGGTTCATGTACGACGGCGACGCGATCTACTTCACGACGCTGCCGACGACCTACAAGGCGAAGCGCATCGAGAAGGGGAGCCCGCTCTACGTCTGGGTCGGGAGCGCCGACGGGCCGCATTTCGTCGGTCCGGCGGCAATCCTCCGCGATCCCGGGCTCGCGGCACGCATGGCGCCGGTCTATTCGCAAAAGTACTGGATCGCGTGGCTCGGCCTCTTCAAGCCGAACCCCGAGCGGGTGCGGAGCGGCAAGACGGTGATCGTCAAGGTGCAGCCACCGACCTGACGCTCGCTCCGGCGGCGGGGCCGAGGACGAAGCGGGGCGGCGGCCCGGCGGCGCCGCCGCGGCGGGCGCGGTAGTAGCGGGCGTCGAGCGCGGCGACGATGCGGTCCGCGTCGGCAGCGCGCGCGAGCGCCACGATCGATCCGCCGAAGCCGGCGCCGGTCACGCGCGCGCCGAGAGCTCCGGCGTCCTCGGCGATGGCGACCAGCTCGTCGAGGGCGGGGATGCTGACCTCGTAGTCGTCACGGCAGCTCGCGTGTGAGGCCCGCATCAGGCGGCCGAACGCGCCGAGGTCTCCGGTGCCGAGCGCGGCGACGGCCGCCGCGACCCGATCCGCCTCGCCGAGGACGTGACGCCCCCGCGCGAGCGGTCGGAAGGTGTCGGGGTCGCCGCCGATCGCCAGAGAACGGCCGTCGTCGCCGGTCGTGAGGGCGCGCATCGTCGCGACCGGCACGTCGCCCGCGGCGGCGATCTCGGGAAGCGTGGCGGGCCGGTCGGGGAGGCGCTCGGCGAGCGCGTCGACGAACCCGGCGAGCGGGCGCCCCCTCGCGTGCGACACCAGGTCGCCGAGGCGCTCGAGCGGCAGGCCGAGGGCGGCCGAGAGGACGCGGCATGCGAGGCGGCATTCGACGACGCGGCGATTGTAGGCGGTCCGGGCGTCGCCGCTCTTCTCCGCCCGAACGCCGCTATCGGCGACGATCACGGCGCACGCGGGCGGCAGGGGCACGGGCCGCGTGCGCAGCGGGAAGAAGTCGATGCGCAGCGCGGCGCCGGCCTCGGCGAGCAGGATTGCCGCCTGGTCCATGCCGCCGGAGAGCACGCCGACGTAGCGCTCTGCCGCCGCGAGCTCGTCCGCGAGCACGCGCCTCTCGACCGCGCTCCCGTGCGCGGCGAGCACGGCGAGGGTCATCGCGACGACGAGGGCGGACGACGACGAGAGACCGGCCGCGGTCGGCAGATCGCTCGCGACCGTGAGCGACGCGCCCGAGCGCCGGTCGGGCGGTAGGTGGCGCACGACCGCCTGCAGCGCGGCCTTGAGGTAGTTCTCCCAATGGCCGGGCGGCCCGGGCGGGATGACGGCCTCCCAGGGGAAGTCGCACGGCGCGAAGGCCCGGTCGAGGTTCGTCGCCAGGAAGCGGCCGTCATCGCGGGTCCGTGCGGCAACCCAGACCGTACGATCGATCGCCATCGGCAGCACGGGGAGCCCGTTGTAATCGGTGTGCTCGCCGATCAGGTTCACGCGGCCGGGCGCGCGCGCCAGGACGAGGGGCGCCCGGCCGCCGCCGGCGGCCGCGACGACGGCGGCGGGAAGTGGCGGCGTGGTCTCCACGGGCTCACTCTAGGGAAGCCATCTGTGCAGAGCTTCTCTAGACCAATCCAGGAGTCCCCCCGGCTATGCCGGGGAGGCAGCCGAAGTTTGACATTTCCGGGAGTCTAACGACGGGACTCCCCTCCGTGAGCCGCTCAAAGCCACACGAAGGGGAGTCCCATGC